>NZ_KE952766.1 GCF_000466385.1 Aneurinibacillus aneurinilyticus ATCC 12856 | reverse complement strand
CTTCCACCTTATGGATAATCAACAGGCGTGTTATTTTATAAAGTATCCTAAATTTATAGTATTAAAATACTGTGTATAAAAAACAAAAATTAGCACAAACTATCAAAAAAATATTTTGTTCAAAACATAAAATATGAATATACCCGAGGTATTGATGGATGGATTATTTTGAAAGAATACAAAGCTCAATTGAATTCATTGAAAAAAACCTACAAAATGAATTAAATATTACTGAAATCGCCTCACAATCCTGTTTTTCAGCGTTTCATTTCCAACGAATTTTCCAGGCTATTACAGGTTTTTCTGTACAGAAGTACATAAGATACAGAAGACTTTCTGAAGCTGCGACATTACTGAAGGAGACAAAAGAGAACATATTAGAAATAGCGATATCTTTTCAATATGGTTCACAAGAAGCATTTACCCGTGCATTTGTAAATTGTTTTGGTATAACTCCGGCTAGATATCGAAAGGTGGAAGCTATTATAAGTCAACAAATCAAAATTAACTTTTTGGATTATAAGGATAGGATAAAAGGGGATTTGGTCATGAACAAACCTGAGATTATTCTATTAAACAAGTCGTATATTATTGGTTACGAGTACAAAACAACTTTAAATAACGAAAAATACTTCATGGAAATTCCAGAATTTTATCTTGATTTTGGAAGAAACGAATATTATTTGCGAATTCCTAAAAAAGTTGCACCAAATATGTCATACGGCATAGCAACTAACTTTCGTGATGATAGTCATTTTTCGTTTGTTGTTGGGGAAGAAGTTCAGGAATTTAATACAGAATTAGAAAACGGTTTTGTGAATGTTGAAATTCCAGAGGGTAAATATGCTGAATTCAAAGTCAACGGAACCACTGATTTAGTTCAAAATACTAGAAGATACATTTATGGAGCATGGCTACTGAATTCTAAATATAAAAGAAGAGAGGGACCGGATTTCGAGATTACCGACGTCTTACATTCAACATTTCCGAATAAAATGAAAATGAAGATCTACATACCAATAAAGGAATGACCTAAGGAGATAACAACATGAATATTGGAATAATTTTTGAGGATTTCCCAGTATTGACGTCTGTAAATCTAATATTAAAAAGAATTGAAGAATCACACTTACAGGAAGTATATACAATTTACGATAACGACAAGGTATTTGAATATTGCGGGATCATTCCTAAACATAACTTACAAACGGTAAGTAAAATGATTGGCCATTTTGATAGGGATTACTATAAAAAAAGTAGAATCAAGTGGGGTATCTTTCAAAAGAATCAAAGTAATAAACTGGTGGGAATTATTGAATGTATGGATTTTAACCAAAAAGTGAACATGGTATCCATCGGCTATTTTTTAGCAGAAGACTATTGGGGTAGGGGCATTGCAACTGAATCTGTCGGTATTTTAACAAAATTTTTATTTGAAAAGGTTAATATTAACAGGATTCAAGCAGAGGTCATGCCTGCGAACGAAATCTCAAAGAAAGTCCTCTTAAAAAATGGTTTTATAAAAGAAGGATTACTAAGGCAAGCCTCTTTATGGTCTGGTAAAGGAGTAGTCGATTTAGAAATATACGGTATACTTAAAGAGGACTACACGAATAAAAGGTTGTAAAAAGGAAATAACAATAACGTAATGGGGGAAATAAAAGTATGCTTGATCTGCCAGATTGTCCAAAATGCAATTCAGAATACACTTATGAAGATGGAAGTCTTCTTGTTTGCCCAGAATGTGCTCATGAGTGGACTTTAGAATTAGAAACTAGACTTGCCCAAAATTTGATACAAAATTTA
>NZ_KE952765.1 GCF_000466385.1 Aneurinibacillus aneurinilyticus ATCC 12856 | reverse complement strand
GGGTATCTGTGTCATACACTACTGTCATGATGTTGTCCATCCCCAATTCAATTGTTTCTGCTCCCTCAATTTGAAGTTTAAACCCCATTGAAATAGCCTCCTTATGATTGAATAGTTTCTTCGAAAACAATATTGGTTTCCGAAGTTTATGTTTAGAGGTACATTTTTGAAAACATACCTCCAACATTCTCATTACCTTCCTGAAAAACTTCATCTAGCCTCTCCATGCATATGTTGTTCCTTATGCTTTGGCCGCAGTTGTTCCTTTCGTTATCGTAACCTCAAGGTTCTTAACGTTTCCGTTAAACACGAGATCGATATGACACAGATTGCTCTTATCATCGATAATATAGTTCATGTCATCCCCATCTTGAATAATGGAGTTAACAAATCCCTTTGCACCAAGCCATTTGCTCTTTTGACTGCTTGGATTGTTGCTGAAGAATTTCACAATATTATCCTGTTTGAAATCGTTGGTCTGGAACCGGAGAATCCTTTCTATATAGGTACTTACAAGCGTTTTGTAGATAGAATCGAATCCATCCTCCGCCATTGCAAGACTTCTCGCTTTATAAACCGTAATTCTTCGTATATCCTGTCCTTGCAGCTGTGCATTCTCAGAGGAGAATACAAACCCGAAATTTTTTCTGTTAATAGAGTCCTTGATGCTATTCGTGAATCCGGATATTTCCTTGGCCATCGTGGTAACAGTCTTAAGACTGTTATCCCCGGCTTCTATATCGAAACGTACGCCTGGATAATCCCTGCTAACATTTCTAAAAGATTCTCTTAAATATTCCGGACACTGGTATGCCGCCACAATTCCTGCAGCTACATAGCTGGCACCTACATAAACGCCCTCAATCCACAGCTTGAGAATATCTTCCTTTTCCTGTGAAATTTTGACGCCTTCTTCTGTCTGCAGCATTTTACTATCAATAACAACACCGGACTTATCTTTCGGAATAATCGTAAAGTTAGGAATGCACGGAATAGCAAACTCACTGTATTCTTTTCTTACCAGTACGCTACACTTATCTATATATTTATCAATGCCTGAAGTAGCCATATAATTAAACGTCGTTTCTTCCCCTGTCACAAAGCTGAAGAAAACCTGGATTTTGAAATCCTTAACAACATGCAACAGCATAGATAAAGATTCCATCGTATTGCCGTCTTGTTTCACGACTTTTTTGTTTCCTTTGAAACGCTCCCGGCTCACTTTTGAATTTCCAGATGATTCTAATTCGACAGAAGGAACGATACCAAACCATATAGTATCTGAGAAATCATTCTTTGAGTTCACCGTATTCAAATACGTTTCCAGCCTTGGTATATTGGTGCTTTTAACCATCATATCCAGCTTCGTGTTAGTAATAAGAAGGGAAGGCTGCATGCCTTTATTTTTAGTAGCATATTGGTCAAAAAACATTTTAACGCCTAATATTTTTTCTACTAAAGGCTTGACTGTTTTTACAAAGTCATCTTTTGCATTCTTATAAAACTCAAGATATGTATTATAATTCTGTACTTCCATTTCGATATCGATTTGCTCCTGTACAGCAGGCAAAGGACAAAACGTACGCACTACAAGATCCCTTACATAGGAAGAGGGGGTTTCTGTAACAGAATCATAATCCTCTTCAAAAACGGTAATAAGCCCATTGCTGTTCTCATCTACTACCATAAGCTCTGTGTTATCGCTTTTAGGGGCCTCAATAATTTTTAGTTCCCCGTTGTCTCCGATAGTAAGCATACCTATCTGAATGGCCTCAGATTGATTTTCTTCCTGGCCTCCGCCAAGCAGAAGTCTTGTTTTAATATCGTTGATGGCAAGTGGCAGCATCGCCATTACATTGTTATAGTTCCTGCTGGCATCCTCAAACAAATAATTCAGCTTATCACCAAGATCAAGCTTTTTTGGATCGTCATCATCCAGCTCTTCATACTGACCGTATAAATAGTGAATTTCTTTTCTTACTTGCCGGATATCATCCATCACTTTCTTGGGAGATATCATATCCAGCAGGTTTTCAAACTTAAAATCTACATTGGTTATTCCTTGGATTCTCTTTGTATCGATAAGGGTAAACAACATTTTTAAGAAATCATTGTTCTGATCAATGTGGATTTCAGATATACAATCGTCTGCAATGCCTTCTGGCTTTTCCAGCGTGTACATCACTTTTTGATTAGCTGCGTTGTAGAATGAGTATACTTTAGGCGAGAATTTGTCCAAAAATTCATCAAAGCTCTTCACAACCAGATGTTGATGAATTTCCTTAATTTTGTCATCGCTGAGGCTATCAATCCCTTTTACATCACCAACAATCGTAATAAGATCGAGCTTTTCTGGATTAAATTCTTCAAACAGTATCGTTCTATTCGTTTGACTAATAACGTCCATCATCTCTAGCTATAAATCATTCATAAGCTACTTCGCAATTAAACACACCATTTCCACAGGTTGCACACAAGGCTTTACATTCATCCGCAAATATAGCGTTTTCATAGTGCTCTTTTGCTTTTGCTTATAAATTTTTATAGCCTCCTCCCCTCTGTTTAACTTTCTTCTAGGTACATTTACACGCATAATTAATGTACCCAGCTATTGTTTTTGTAATATAAACATTTTTTGATATATTACTTTTTTACCACAATTTACAATGTAATGATAAGGAATATAATTCTAAAATATAGAGCATATTACTAAAATATACCTTAAAACGTTTGGGTTATTTTGTAAATACTATGCATAATGATATTTTTGGACTAGTCAGTTATACTCTATATGCAATGTTAATTTTTATGTAAATCCTTCCACTGTCTAACACAAAAAGGAAAAAAGTCATAAACAAAGGGGACTAATTAGTTTTTTAGATTCACAGCCACCACACCGTGTCCCAAACAGGCGTCGGTTCGTCTCCCACACAGAAGCATAGAGGTCCGCTTTTTGCCTCAGCCAGGCGGGACCGCAAAACATCTGGGTAGACGCGAAGAGGGAGACAATTGCCGTCCTCTTTCGCCTGGCTGAGGCAATCGCTTGGACAGGGAGACGAAAGGCGGTGGCCTTTTCCTCTCTGAACAATCAACACCCTTGATAGCTAACATTCGGTAGTTATTTTTTCACTGCATATCCTTTTCGATAAATGTGGGATTAACCATTCTTTTTTTCTTTTCACGCTTCTCTATCCATATCTCTATGATTTTCAAACGAAGATGCTCTACATAAAGAACAGCTTTAAAAAGCTTTAAGGAAGGGCATCTTTCTCTACTATTTATTGAAAGCCCCCACATAATCATCCTCGCTAACAAGGAAGTTATCTTCTTGTTATGCTGCTTTATATTTTCTATCCTGTCCTCTATCAATCTTTCAGATACATCCAATGGAGCCCTTCCACTAAAACAGTAATACAGGGTAGCTGCAAAGCTATAAATATCCGAATACCTGCCTTGCTTTGCCTTTTCTGAATAAAATTCCAAAGGAGAAAATCCGGCACTGGTAAATATCCTGTTGCTGGATTGATTTTTATAGTAAATAGCAGAACCAAAATCCAGAAGCAAGGGACTCCCATCCTCTCGAATAAGGATATTCCCTGGTTTTATATCACGGTGAATTATTTCTTGTTTATGTATAAACTGCAATGTACGTATCATGGGAAGAATAATATTTTTAAATAGATCACTCATAGAGATTTCTTTTTCTTCTCTTATGTATGTATCAAGCGTCCTGTCCTTATCGTATTTCAGCACGATGTAACCTGTACCATTCTCCTCGAAATGGTCAATATATCCAACAATGTTTTTGTGGTGTAACTCCCTTATGATTACCGCTTCATTAAAAAAAATTTCCAGCAGCTCATAATATTTTCCCTTGAAAGAAGGAAGGCGGCATAGCATGCTTTTATTGTCCAAATCCCGCAATGCCAGCGCTTTTGGAAAGTACTCTTTGATAACCTGAATCTCTTTGCTCTTGATATGATGTCCAATATATACGATAGATAACTCACTGCGATGAATGACTTTTTTTATTTTGTATGTATTTTTTATTATCGTACCCTCTCCAAGGCACATATCATCTACCGTCAATTTCATATACTCCCTTCTTGTTCAATACATCACAACTTTCACTTTATTGTACAATGATATCCAATACATTCCAATAATACTTGATTTACCATTAGATTTTCTTTGAATCAAGTGCTCATGCTGTAAAATAACAAGGGTGTTGATTATCCAGTATAATCCAGAGTA
>NZ_KE952764.1 GCF_000466385.1 Aneurinibacillus aneurinilyticus ATCC 12856 | reverse complement strand
TTGGGGCACGGTGTGGTGGCGATCTACTCTGGATAATCAACACCCTTGGTATTATATTTTTTACTTACATGCTACATTTTATTTTTCAAGCCCCACATATGAGCAGGTACAATTAGTGGAATTATTGTACAGATAATAAAAAAGAAAAAGCCCTAAGATAGGGCTTTTTTTAATAATCATCTGTATATTCTGCTGCATAGGCATAGGGCGATTCATGAACTTTAATCGTCTCTCCAATCTCTAATTGGTACGTTCCAATCGAGTGAATGGCTTCCCCATTACCCGTATAAATAGCTGGAACCCACCCACGTTCAGGATGTAATAGTTCAATTGCTTTTCCGGCTATCAATGGTAAAACTTCCCCGTTTTTGACAGCTATCCTTCCGCTACCATTAACAAGTTGAAATTTACCTTGAATGCTATCCATGAAAAACCAGCTCCTTTACAGGTAATAATATCATTCCTGTTTATGCAGGAGCTTTAATTGTAACACGTATATTTCGAAAAAAAAACATGTGTTGCAGCAGCTCTACAATCATACGAATCTTTGGATAGAACAGGATTAAAAAACGCATGAAGATTTCCCGAAAAAATAATCATTTCCCAGGTAATCGTAATATTTCGACAATTGTTAACAATAGCACAAGAATAAAGCAGAATGGTGTCGTTTTAATTTTTAGACAAACGTACGCGAGGAACTATCCAGCACTGGATTCATGAAAGCTTAACGTACTGGCAATATCTTACCTCATCGGTTATTATGGTAATATTGTTTTATTTGTCTTCATGTAAACCATTGCTGAGAGGTGATTAACCTTGGAAGAAGTTGTAATCATCGGGGCAGGTCCTTGCGGATTATCTGCCGCACTGGAGCTACAAAAAATCGGTATCCAGCCTCTTATTATCGAGAAGGAATCTGTGGTTCACTCGATTTATTTATATCCGACACATCTGCAATTTTTTAGTACTCCAGAGCTGCTTGAAATTGGAGGCTATCCTTTTTCCACTCCGAATGAAAAGCCGACAAGAATAGAAGCATTGACATACTATCGGAATGTAGCAAACAGAAGCGAACTTCGAATCCGTCCCTATCATAAGGTGACTGCTATTCAAGTGCAGCCTGACGGTACTTATGCATTGACCGTACAGAATCGATTTGAACATACAAGCACCGTATTGACAAAGTATGTCGTAGTGGCAACCGGTTACTTCGATTATCCGAACTTGCTTGGTATTCCCGGAGAGCAACTGCCAAAAGTTACACATTATTTCCGTGAAGCCCATCCTTATACAGGAACAAAAGTAGCTGTCATCGGAGGAAGCAACTCAGCTGTTGATGCAGCATTGGAATTGCTGCGAGTTGGAGCGGATGTGACAGTTATATACAGGGGGGAAACCTACTCTCCGATTATCAAGCCATGGGTTCGGCCAATATTCGAAAGCATGGTTAATAAAGGACGTATCACGATGTTATTTCGCTCCTGTGTAACGAACATTTCAGAGTCAACCATCACTGTATCCAGAGATGGTTCAGAAGAGCAATTGGACAATGATTTCGTACTTGCGCTAACCGGATTCCGTCCAGATCGGAGTATGCTGCGTGAGGCTGGTGTAGCTTTTCAAGAGGATGGAGAAATTCCGGTATTTAATCCAGACACTATGGAGACCTCTTCTCCAGGACTCTACATTGCAGGCGTAATCGCTTCTGGAAGAAATGCCAATGAAGTCTTCATTGAAACGGGACGAATGCATGGACGATTCATCGCGAACCATATTGCTCGTAAATAAAATTCCTTATAATACTATCACCAAGAAATGAGAGGCTGAGTTATATGATTAAAGCAATTATTTTTGACCTTGATGATACCCTGCTATGGGATCAAAAAAGTGTAAAAGAGGCTTTTACAGCCACTTGCCAAGTAGCGCAGCAAAAATACAATGTCGATCCTGAAGCACTTGAAGAGGCGGTGCGAAAAGAAGCAAGAGAACTTTATTCCTCCTATGAAACCTATCCTTTTACGCAAATGATTGGCATTAACCCTTTTGAAGGACTATGGGGTAACTTTCTAGACGATGATGACAATTTCAGAAAATTAAAAGACATTGTTCCGACATATCGCAAGGAAGCCTGGTCAAGAGGATTGAAAGCATTGGGAATCCATGATCCTGAATTTGGATATGAATTAGCGGAACGATTCCCTGTTGAACGTCGGAAGAATCCATTTGTATATGAAGAAACGTTTAACGTATTAGATGAACTAAAAGAAAAATATCAACTCTTGCTTTTA
This sequence comes from Aneurinibacillus aneurinilyticus ATCC 12856, assembly GCF_000466385.1. Lineage (GTDB taxonomy): Bacteria > Bacillota > Bacilli > Aneurinibacillales > Aneurinibacillaceae > Aneurinibacillus > Aneurinibacillus aneurinilyticus. The sequence continues at coordinate 416 of NZ_KE952764.1, read as the reverse complement.
ACGAATGGCTCACCCGATTTACAAAATACCAAACTAGAGATTACTCCTGAACTTGTTCCATATTTTCATCATATTGTCATCTCCGGTGCATTTGGCAGAGGTAAACCTGATCCTTCTATTTTCGAACATACATTAACATTGCTGTCGCTCCAAAAAGAGGAAGTCATTATGGTTGGTGATAACTTAATGACAGACATTCTCGGTGCATCCCGTGTCGGTATACATTCGGTATGGATAAACCGCCACAATAAAGAGCGAAACGAAGTCATTCCTGATTATGAAATTAAACACTTAGAGGAACTTTATCCTATTCTTGATACGCTTAATAAACAATAGTCAATAAGGAAAAGCAACTAAAGACCCCCCGATTTCTAACACAGTAGGGACTGACCCCATAGAGTGAGACAAATAAAAAA
>NZ_KE952763.1 GCF_000466385.1 Aneurinibacillus aneurinilyticus ATCC 12856 | reverse complement strand
TCCACCTTATGGATAATCAACAGGCGTGATGTAAGACAACTTTTTTGAGACCAGAAGGTTAAAAAAAGTCGCTCATCAGAATATTTTCCACTAATATTCTGACGAACGACTTTTAACCTGTTATTTTTCAACCCTACAAATTCATATTGACCAACAGCATTCTAATAATAGGAATATAATACTAATATTACCAATTTAGCAAAAACTACTGCATCATACTTCTTGAAGTAAACTCGAAATTAGGCACATAAAATAACACCTTCCCAGTTTTTATCATGTTCTTCTGCCTGTACTATCATCTCTTTATGTATTCATTCTGAAGAATTCCCATATGAATGACGTCATGCCATGCTCCTTCTCTAAACAGGCTTTGTCGAGATTTTCCCTCATGTTGAAATCCCACTTTTTCATATAGCTTAATAGCCCTTTGATTAAAGGAAAATACCCTTAAGGAGACCCTGTGCAGGTTCATTTCAAGAAATGCATAATCAAGCAACAACTTTAATGCCTCTGTTCCATATCCCTTTCCCCAATAATTTTTATTTCCAATATCGATAATGCATTCAGCATTACGATTTTTATAGTCGATGTTTATTAATGAAGTAACTCCTATCGGCGTTTCCGTCTTCCTCTCAAGCATCATATAGCTTTTAGATGTATGAGAGCCTAAAATAACTTGATTAACAAATTCTGCTGTCGCTTCAAAATGATACATGTCCAGAAAAGGACTTGTTGATTGCATGACTTCCAAATCATTTCTCCATGTATGATAAAGCTCTGCATCATCTGCGGTCATTTTTCTAAACAGCATTCTTGAAGATTCGAACAGCATTCAAAGCACCCCTTTAGTATTGTATAGTTATTCTTCCTCAATCGGACAAAGCATTTCCCTCAATGAAAAAAGCAAGACCGTAAGCTGCTCATTCACGTTTGTTCTCTCTGAGCCTAGCTGAAACGTATTTAACATCAAACCATCCAGGAACGAGATAAGATAAAGAGCAATAGATTCAGGAGGTAAGCGAGGCTGAAACTCCCCTTGCTCTACTCCCTTCTGAATAATCGATTTTATTTCCTCCGCTATTCTTTGATATCGTTCTGTTATATAAGGAAAGTTTTCTTTATTTCGTACGTAATTAGATGATAAAAAAAACTCCGCTTTGGAGAGCAAAAGAGATTGACTGATCATCTCAATATTTTTTTGCTGCTGCTTAATCCAGTTGGTTATATGTGTCCACAATGAAGCTGGATCATCCGGTTCGAAAAGAAGGATATCTTGCTGATCATCAAATTGAAGTACCTCCATAAAAACATGCTCAATATTATCAAAATAAGAATATAACGCCCCTCTTGATACTCCGGCTTCATCCATAATGTCTTGCATCGTTGTGTGTGTATACCCATTTCTAATAAACACTCTTCTTGCCGCTTGCAGTAATTCATTCTTCTTTTCTCTTTTATACTCCTCACTTACTTTTGGAGACATACGATCCTCCCTTCCTCCTTGTAACCACATCCTGAAAGAACTTATAGCTACGAAAAATCATGCGGATTTATTTAGCTTACAAAATATACACTAGTGTCGTTTTTAATCATATTGCAATTATAAACGACACCAATGTCGTTTTCAAGCTTCTTTGACCTTTTAGAACATTCTACTTTTCATTGCTTGACTAGTACCATCCTTATCTATGCTTGAAAATAACCTTTCTTAAATAAAAGATACCAGTCGTTTAACTTATCACTTTCTAACACCTCTAATTTTTCCAAAATATCTTTTGAGAATTCCAGCGTAGCTGTGCCATTAGCCGTTATTAGATTCCCATCACTAACAGATTGGGCATCTATGTACTTTTCATCTCCACGGTAATTAGGCGCTCCCTCTTTCAAATAAGGTAAGGAATTACCTGTATGCTTATTATTTTCTAGAAAACCGTTGTTCCCTAAGAAAGTAGTTGCATCACAAATTGCCGCGACAGGTATACCATTTCTAAAACAAAAGTCAACAAGAATTTTTGCACACTGATTTTCTTCTTTTCTCCATCCAGTACCACCCGGAATAATTAACATTGCAAATGTTGTTTCAAAAGAATACGTTTTTAAACTATAGTCCGGGAGCACAGTTAATCCACCCATCGAAATTTTAGGTTCTTCATTAATCGCAATTGTTTTAACTTTATATTGAGTTTCCTGTTTGTTTAACTCTACACTAACATAACTGGCTTCCCAATCGGCAAAGCCATCAGTTATAAAAATCAACACTTCCTTCAAACATATCCCGCCCTTCGCTTAAGTTCTTTTAAAAACAGCATATAATGACTTCCCTGACAATGGCTGTCACGGAATACTTACTGCCGCTTTTCTTTTTCAGTTTTACTACGTTAAATGTAGAAACATGTTACATATTCAAAGGTTTTTCGACTTGTCTTTTGAAGGTAGAACCTGTTGTTCCAGCTTTTCATAAAGGGCAAGTAGTTGCTTTATAGAAGAGAGTTTTGGTACTAACCAGTACACAAATAAGGCTGAAATCACCCCTAAAAAAGCCCCCGTAACAACGTCAATAGGATAGTGAACACCTACCCATATACGGGAGACGGCTACACAGAACGGAAGCGCAAACCATAGCCACTTCTCCTTTTTGCGCACAAGCCAGAATGAAATGCAAACTGAAAAAAACAGAATCGTATGGTCACTCGGAAATGAATTATCTATATCATGTTCGATAAGTTTATTGACGTGTGGCAGTACCGCAAACGGTTGATAATGAGAGTGAAATTGACCGGCTATTCTCCCGAGAATTTCGGCAAAAATGAAGGCGAGCACCGCCTGAATGACCATCATTCTGCTTTGGTTGGTTCGAGTAAACCAATACACAACAATACTTAAACATAAAAAATACAGCATATAATCCGCTAAAAAAACTATAGCTGGATTCAGATAAGGATACTGTTTACCTAAATCGTTAATCAATCGAAAGGCATCAATATTGAACTGGGAAAAAGTCATTCTTAAATTCCTCCTATTTCAGAAAACCATAAAATGAAACCCCGACTTCCCTACCCTACAGGAAATCGGGGTTATTGTCGTATGCTCTAAACAGGAAACAACAAGCTTTGCTTTAATGAATATCAATCTTTTTAAAGTAGATAAGCGTTGCAACGAATCCAGCAATCGATGTAATCAAAATAGCGATATACGAATATTCAGGAGGATATTCAGGAACGAAACCATTGTCTGCTATAACGTGTACAGCTGACCAAGGAAATAAAGCCTTATACGCTCGATTGGCAAGCGCCACGTTTCCCATCGTAATAACAGCCGTAAAAATAATGGTTGGAACATAATTCTTAAACAAAAAGGTGACAAATATAGTTGGCGTGGACAAAAGAAAAAGTAGGCTACCTCCAAGTAAAAATTGTTTCAGTGATTGTAATAATACGGCAGCATTCAAGCCTTCATATTGCCCTATCAATCCCAAAAGGAATATCAATCCCCAGGCCACTAACGTTAATACCAGTATCCAAATAAACAGCAGTACCAGTTTGCTTACGATAAGACTGGTTCTTGACACCGGGATGGTTAATAAATTTTTCAGGGTATCTTCCGCAACTTCACGATGAAACAAATACGCCGTAATGACTCCATATAGAAGGGTTCCGATCAGTAAAAGCACATACAAATTGGTTTCGGAAAACGCCTCACTAAAAAGAACAGGTATTTCAGGCTTTTTGGCTTTTGCATCTAAATATCCGATAAAAACCATCACCGGGGCAGCTGCCGCTCCGATAAGGCTGACCATAAACATCTTGGCTCGTTTAAGCTTAAGAAGTTCTGTATATAACAAATTAACCAATCGTCCCACCTCCTATTAATTTGATAAAGTAATCTTCCAGCCTGTCTTCGCTCATCGTAATCTTTACTACTTCAATGTCATGTTCTACAAACGCTTTGTTCAGCTTGCCCTGCTCTCCAATGTGCGAATATACACGGATTTTTCCTTCATCCAGAACTTCATAATCAACGATATCGAATTGCTTCTCAAGCAGCATCGCCGCTTTATTATCATTAGACACTTGAAACTCAAGGTATTTACGATTTCTTTTTCTAAGCTCCTCAAAGGTGATTTCTTCAAGCAGCTTTCCCGCATGAATAATCCCGATACGATCCGCTAACTGCTCTACTTCGGATAAAATATGGCTGGAAATCAGAATCGTTATGCTTCTTTCCTCAGCCAGAGATTTAATGAGCCTTCGCATTTCCTTAATCCCGATCGGATCTAAACCATTGGTAGGCTCATCCAATATTAACAGCTCCGGATGATGAAGAATCGCTCTTGCTATACCCAATCTTTGCTTCATGCCCATGGAATATTGGCCAACCAGTTTTTTGGTTTCGTGTTGCAGTCCAGCGATCTCGAGTGCTTCTTCAATCGCATTTTTCTTATAAACACCCATGAGCTTTGCGTTGATTAATAAGTTTTCTCTGGCTGTCAGATTTTCATAAAACCCTGAATGCTCGACAATTGATCCAATTCTCCTTAAAATTTCTTTTTGGTGCTTGAACAAATTCTCTCCGAATATCTCAATTTGTCCCTGGGTAGGTTTAATCAGGCCTAATAACATTCGAATCGTAGTCGTTTTACCTGCACCATTCCGACCTAGAAAACCGTAAATTTCTCCTTGATTCACAGTCATATTAAGATGATCTACTGATTTCTGATTTCCATACATCTTTGTTAGATTTGTGGTTTTTATGATTACACTCATTTTTGAGACACCCTCTTTCAGTAAGCTCATGGTTACATTATAAGAAGGCGGTTTTAACTGCTTCTTATCTATTTCTTAACTATTTCTTAAAATCAGTTCTACTCGTTATGTTTTGGAATAGAAAAGCCAAAAGTAGTTTTTTCCCACGGAATGCTCTCTACCCATATCCTTCCGCGGTTTTTTTCTACCAGAGCTTTAGCAATGGCAAGACCTAAGCCACTCCCTCCATTCAAAGGATTCCTCGATTGATCACTTCGATACATTCTTTCAAACACACGACTAAGATTAACTTTTGAAATCCCAGGTCCCCTATCCCAGACAAGCAATTGATATTCACGGGCGGTTTCTGTAAGCTCTATGCCTAATATTTTTCCCTCTTGTCCATACTGTACAGCATTGTTGATTATATTACGTATAATCCGCAGAAGACTTAGACGATCCGCCATGATTAAGCAATTTTCCTCTGGAATCCTGACTTCTAACTCGATATCATATTTTTTCAGCACAGGTAAAAATTCAATCAACGATTCCCTGGCGATTTCTGCAAAATCAAGGGATTCTTCCTTTAAGGGGACCTCATCTGCATCTAGCTTTGCCATATGAAATATTTCATCAATTAATTGCTTTAAGCTGTTGGCTTTCTTTGATATGATCGCAAGATATTCCTGTTTTTCTTCTTCTGAAGCAGCTATATCATCCTTTAGGGCATCTACATATCCAATAATAGATGTGAGGGGGGTTCGAATATCGTGGGAAATATTAGACAGAAGGCTCTTTCTTACAGCCTCGGATTTTATCGTTTGAACCTGGAATTTATCTAATTGTTCGATCAACTCATTGATAGAGAAAATAGCTTCAGCAAGTATATGATCATCATTAGCCAATAATCTGGTATTAAAATTCCCGTGAATTGCCCGTTTTAATTCTACAACTATGCCTTTTAACTTCGTTATGAATTGGAACCTCATGAATAATAAGATTCCTGTTATAACAAAAAGCATAGTAAATAAAGCCCCTCGATAGTTTCCTTGGGGCTGATTAATCAAATCCATAATTATAAGGCTTGTTATAATCAATAATTGAAGAATAATGAGAAAGGTACTCTTGTCACGATTCATCTTTCTCACCTACAAACTTATACCCGATTCCCCACACAGTCTGAATAAGCTTCGGATCGGAAGGGTCATCCTCTATTTTCTTCCTAAGCTTTCTGATATGTACCATAACTGTATTATCATCTTCTACGTATTCACTCCCCCAAACATTACGAAATAGCTGCGTCTTGGTAAATACCTGTTCAGGATGGGAAGCGAAAAACTTCAGCAGTTCAAATTCTTTTGCTGTTAAGGATACCTCTTCTCCGGCTATAATGACCGTGTACTTTTTTAGATCAATCGTGATGCCTTTAAACTTTATAAGTGTTTTTTCATAAGAATTACCATCGCTACCTAATATCAAAAATCTCCTCATAAGGGCCTTGACTCTAGCGACCACTTCATTGATGCTAAAAGGCTTCGTAATATAATCATCTGCTCCTATGCTTAAACCTAAAATTTTATCAATCTCATGATCCTTAGCAGTGAGCATTAATATAGGAACATTGGTTTTATTTCTAAGTCTTCTACATACCTCTATGCCATCAATCTTGGGCATCATTAGATCTAATATGATTAGGTTATATTTGTTTTGATCAAACAGAGTAAGAGCTTCCTCTCCATTTACCGCCACATCTACCTTATACAATTCTCTTTCTAGATATTTTTCCAATAAATCCCTAATTTCTTTTTCATCATCAGCTATCAGCACTCGAATCTCTTTCATCATTTCACCTGCTTTTTATATATGGACAAAAAAATCGAGCAAACATCAGGAAAAACCCTAGATTTGCTCGGCTTTTTACAACCATATAAATAATGTTCCTAAACTTTTTCAACTTGTTCAATTCTCAGACCAAAAATCTGAGGCGGCTCTATTCCATTCATCTGAAGGTATGTTGCTAATTGACCACGATGATGTATCTCATGCTCCATCAATGCCGTCATGATCCTCCAAGAGCTTACTTCATAGCCATGTAGAGTTGGAACTTTTGTAGTCAACAGCTCATTTCCTAACGCTAACAAGCCTTCCTTTAACTTCATATGGCATGTTTCTAGGTACTGAACAATTTCCTCTATATGTTCCCCTTTACTCCTTTCATGACCCGGATAGCTCCACTTCCCATGCTCAAATACATGTAAGAACATAACTTGAGAGGAACCAAGATGTCGAAGTAAATCACCTGTTGAAAATTTATTTTCAGCTGGTTGCCAGTCTAAGATAGAATTCGGTACAACTTTAACATACTGCATGGTACGCTTCCGTAATCCATCTAAAAACGCGACGAATTCCTCCACATCATGAATCATACATACCCTCCCTATATAAAAGATCTAAGAGCCTTGTCTTGGTCGTCCCCTTTATTCTAGCACATAACGTTGGAACATTAAATCCAAGGGATGTTTTCGTCACTTTCTCGATAAAATAACGGTCGTGTGATGCGACAAGTAGCGTTCCTGCTTCGTAGAATCTTTATGCGCCTTTTTGGACCAGCTAGATAGCTCTGCTCGTTGTGCAGTTACTTTTTCATCTTCTTACCACATTTCCCTAAGAAATTGGCTGTTGTTTGCTAAGTGGTATTTCTATACCTTCGTCAATAAAGATCATATCTTGGATATTGATAAAACTCATTGTATTCCGAATCCAATAAAGGTTAGGTGCAACTTTAAACAAATGGGTGGCATGTTGATCATCAAAAGAAACAATAAAATGATCGATGCCCCGTTCGATAGTAAAACGTGTTTGATATTCATCGTCAAGCTGATAAATACCTTCTATGCTATCTGTAGTGTTTATTAACATGACATTAGGGTGTTTTGGTGCGATAGGTTCTTCACTGTCCTGAGGATGGTTTAAAAATGACAATATTTGTTGTTCATACATAGGATTTATCTCTTCATTTGTTAAAAGAATAGTCATTTTTTCGTTTGTCAAAGAACATAAGCAATGCGAAGAGTACCCTGTCCACCCACCGGAGTGACCAAAAGAGTCATCCTGAATTATGAATCCATAACCATAATTGTTATTTAAAGGAGAAGGCGTTAGAGCACGTTTCACTAATTCAGGGGATACTAGTTTACCTTGAATAAATCCCTTTAAAAATTGAGCAATATCCTTCGCTGTAGAATAGATGCCACCATCACCATAAAAATTGCATTGTTTATCAACATCTTTAAAGAAAGGATCCTCTGCTACAGCAATATATTTTCTATTAACATAATCGAAAATCTTTCCAACAGCAATTTGTTCGGCTTTTGGTTTCGATGTTGTATGTTGAAGATGAAGAGGAGCTACAATCATCTCGTGCAAGCAATCCTCATAAGAAAGTTTGCTTATATGCTCGATAATTTTAGCCAGTAATACATAGTTTGTATTCGTATAAAGCCATCCGTAGCCTGCAGGAAAGTACGGTTCTTTAACATGTAAGATTTCTTCAATGTCTTCAATCGAAGAATTACCCATATATTCCGGGATGCCAGATGTGTGCGTTAGTAAATTTTCAATGGTTACATTTTTAAAGGTGGTCGTGTTAAACCATTTTGTCAGTGTATCTTCAAGGTTAATATCCCTTTTTTCTATTAATTGCAGTATCATCACGGCAGTATACATTTTACTTAAAGAAGCAATGTCGAATAGTGTATTTTCTGTGATGGAGGTGGAATTATCCAGATCTTTATAACCTAATGTTAGGCTTATGCTGTCGTTATTACTTGTCTCTAAATAAATTGCACCATTAAATTGTATTTTTTTAAGTGTAGAATAAATAGTATCAAACATACTTTAGACTCCTTATTATATTAGTTATCTAACATATTAGACATGAAGAGATTAAATGAACTCTTTTATGGCGATTTCCTTTAATTTCTTCATGATTCGTTCCAATTCATTAAGCTCTGAAAGAGTCAATTTAGAAAACAAACGATCAGCCACGGCACGTTCAACATGCTCTTGCTTGTCAAAATACTCCCAACCTTTAGTATCTAATGTAATAAATATTTCACGACGATTATCAGGATTAATAGTTCGACAGATAAATTGATTTTTTTCCATCTTGGCAATAAGCTGGCTTACCGCACTAGAGCTAATATTCATTTCTACAGCAATTTCACCTACAGTTATTTTATTAGCATAATAGACAATATCTAATAATACAGCCTGTTGTGTGGTGATAGAGCTAGCTAGATATTTTTTATAATGTTTGTAAATCAAACGATTGATAGTATAATCGGCTTCATTAATTTGTTTTACTTGTTGGTATAATTCCAAACAGATCATCCTCTAATATGTTAGTCAACTAACATATTAGAGGATGATCTAAAAAAAGTCAATCTTCTGTAGTTGAAAAAAGACACATCGGCCTTTCTTCTGCCAGAGCGCAGGGCGTCTCCAATCTCTTCTTTTTTCCGAATTTCCTCCTCTAACCACCTGAACTTTTGTTAATGCGTCAAGTGATTTCTATATAAGTATATGTTTTACAAATTACCTGTTAATACTATGGTAAAATAACAGAAAATAGGTGATATAAAATTACTGAGTACAAGGGGGAAACTGATGAAAATTGAAAATGTGAAAAGAGAGATTGAAGAGAAACTAAAGAGAAAAGTTGCTTCTGATCAATATCTTCATAATGTTTATTTGCTAATACATTCCGATAAGCTGGATGTCCACTGGACTATGGCTGAGGGAAAAACTGATGGAATTTTAGCAAATCCTAACCAGCCCTATCATACTGCTAGTGTGGGTAAGACTTTTACTTCTGTAATCTTAGCAATATTAGTAGATAAAGGACTCGTCAAATTCGATGACCCTATCGTAAATTACTTACCTGCAGATATTCTTAAAGATCTTCACATATATAAAGGAACAGATTATACAAACGACATTCAGATCAAGCATTTATTAAGCAATACCTCTGGACTGCCAGATTATTTCGAGGATAAACCTAAGCATGGTAAAAGGTTCCTGGAAGAGATACTTGAGAATCCCTCACGTTTTTGGACACCACAAGAAACTATCCACTGGTCCAAAGAGCATTTAACCCCCCACTTCCCTCCTGGGACAGGAGTTCACTATACTGACACAGGGTACAATCTCTTAGGACTCATTATTGAAACTATTACATCAAAGTCCTTCCATGAAGTGCTCCATGACTATATATTCAACCCCCTGCATATGAATCACTCTTATTTATCCCAGTTTTCCGAACCTATCATTAAAAGCCAACATCCGGTTGCTCATCTATATCTTAAAGAGTTAAAAATAAACGTAGATAATCATATTAGCTTTAGTAGCTTTTATTCTGGCGGTCAAACTGTGTGTACATTAGAGGATCAGCTACTCTTTATGAAGGCTTTGGCTAATAATCAAATTATTCAAAAAGAGACACTGGACATTATGAAACAATGGAATAGAATGTGGATAGGGATGGATTACGGTTATGGCTTGATGAGGATGCGCTTTCTTCCTTTCACTCAAAAGTATCTTGGCTGGGGGCACCTTGGTTCTAGCGGAACCTCCATGCTTTACTTTCCAAATATGGATACATATATTATCGGGGGTTTCAATCAAACGACTTATCGGTCAAAAAGCATGAACTTTATTTTTTTTAACGTTCTGCGTAAATTAGCAAATATGCAGAAATAATAAAGCCTTTTTCTTTCTTATTCTTCAAAAAAATGCTGGCATCTTCTTTCGCTAAACTGCCCTGCTGGCACAATAAGAAAAACCGAAATTCCTTCTTGATTAACATAAGGTATTTCGGTTCATCTTTTTTATAAACATTGTTACTTTATTTCAAATCTACATTACATGTAGAAATAATATAAATTTCTATATAGACTCTAAATCTGTTACGGTTTTTTCGTTTACTTGATTTCCTGTATTCAAAGTCGTCTTTGGCTCAAGCA
>NZ_KE952762.1 GCF_000466385.1 Aneurinibacillus aneurinilyticus ATCC 12856 | reverse complement strand
AAAATCGTTAGGTTTTAAGTGGTGGGTAGTTCACTGAAACCCTTTAAGGGACTTTCCGCTTTTAATTATTGTTATATGCCTTTTTTGATATTGACCATAAAGTTGTCCACAAGCTGCGTTAATATCAATCCCAAATTGTTGTCTAACTGTGACGTGTATCCCTACAGCTTCTATCTTATTGGAATCAGGCAATCTAAAAAGAACTTTTTTAACTTGTTGGGAAGTGTGTTCTGACACTGGATTAATATTTAAAATGTTTTCACCAAATTCATTTATTAATTGCTCTCTTAATGTTTTTGGTAACACATCCATTTGTTCAATTGAAGGGATATTGGAAAGGAGGTTTTTACATGGGAAGAATGGATCATGGGCAAAAGGGAAACAACCATAAAAAGAAAATTTCATTGGAGCCGCATCAAGCTGGTGGTTTAAGCAAAGAAGAAGTCGAGCTTTCAAAGGAGCTTGATGAAACCTACCAAATTGAAGAAAAACCTGGATTTAGGCCTACAGGTGTGAAAAGAAAAAGTGAATAGATTAAAAACCTTGTAAAATTAGGAGAAGAAGAATGAAGCTTCCGTATGGTATCATTGATCGTTAAGACAGGATATAAACGGACGCTTGTCCGCGTCCGTTTATTAATCAGAGTGTTTTTTTCTTGAAAAGTCCTACCAGTTTAAGAGCCTCCTGTTGCTTTTCTATTGACCAGCCCCGCTCTAGAAGCTCATCCTCGACTAGCTGCTTCCACCCCTCCCATTCCACATTACGATATGAAAGCATAATTTGTCGGGCCAGATAGATGACCTCATCTTTTTCTTGATTTGTTAGCATGTGTATCCCTTTCTTTTCAGCGATGCAGTATGTACTTATTATACAGGAAGTGATTACCTTACGTTGAGTTTTGAAAAAAGCAAGAAAGACAAGCTACTGCAGGATAAATCAGGTTAAAGGAATGTAATAATTATAATATGTAAGCATGATGAATGTTTTTTTAGGATGCTCGCTCTATAGAGGCATCCTTTTTTGTTGTAAAAGCCGGATGTACAAAAAAATCTTTCCGATAGGAATTTTTTCCACTCGATTCATTGTAATTTCGCTATACTGGTATCATAGTGCTATATAATTGGAGGTTTAAATGTGAAACGTGCGATGCGTCTGTTTTTATGTATATTTGTTTTGGCTCTCGCTTTTCCGGGCATTACCGCTGCGGCCGATATCCCGGCTAAAAAAGGACTTGTGCAGGACATAGCTAAAATGCTTCCAAAAGAAACAATTCCGCAAATTGAGAAGGCGGCCAAAGGGGAGCCTTATACATTCTATGTGCTGACGGTTAACAGTCTGGATGGGGAAGAATCGTCCGACTATGCCACAATGGTGTACAACGAATGGAACCTTGGGACGGATGATATATTGCTGCTTATCTCTAAGCAGGAACGCCGCATTGAGATGAATTTTAACAACGCTACATTACAGGAAAAAATAGATGCACTCCCCGACAATATGGACACAGGGGGGATGACGGATTCAAAATTGAGCCAGTTTGTCGATGCCCACTTTATTCCGGAGGCAAAAAAAGGGAATTTCGCCAAGGCATCCATTGAATTAATGAAGGCAACGTATGCGCTGAAGCCGATCGTTCCTGCCGTTGACGATGACGTAAAAACCGGGATGGAGCCAGACGGGAACAACACATCTGCTGTTGAAACGCCTTTACCTCAAATCCCATTGGCGAAACAGGAAACACCCGAGCCTGCAATGGGCACACCGATCAATTGGAGTCTTGTCATTGGGATAGTAATAGGTTTGCTGTTGCTTGCTGCACTCGCAGAATTGATTTTCCGGGTAGTCCGTCTGCACCGTCTGCAAAAACGCCTTCCTGGGCTAATGGTACAGGTGAATCAGGCATCAGAAAGCATCAAACCGTATATCGACCTTTCGCAAGACAAGACCTTACAGATGGCTATGTCTATCGACAAGCAATTAACGGATACATTGCTTCGGATGAATAATCTCAAACAAGAACTATCGCTTATTCGTGTACGACATTGGCTGCTTCCTGGCTTGCGAAAACAGCTTAAAGGAGCGGTTGGCGCTTTAGCAGAAATGGCGGAATATACGGCGCAACTTACGAAACAAATTACTCATATTGAAGAAGTGGATCGCAATTTGAAACAACTGATGGCTGATGCTGAAGGCCGTTTGAACGAAGTAGCCTTGGCTATTGAAAAAGAGCAGACAAACCGCGGCTGGCCGCTTGGCGAACTCGTTCAGCGTCAAAGGATATTGAAGTCGCAGTTAGAAGAAAGCAGGCAGATGAGCACTTTTGATCCGCTTGGTGCGGAGGAACGGTTTAATCATGCGAATGAAGCGTTGCTGCAGATGGAGCAGGATGTTGCATCTATTGATTTTTATTCGAATTCATATCGAGACTTTCCAAATGAGATGGCTGCCTGCAGACAGCATTTTGAACACATTGTACAGGAGCATCGGCTTAAGCTTGTTCGTATCGAACCGTACGAGAATGTCGAGCAGGCGCACGCGGTAAGTGAGCAGATGTATAAGCATCTGCAAAATGGGGATATTCCAGCGGTCATCCAGCATGTTGAGCGAATGCGGCAATTGTTGAGTGAAGCAGTGCAAATGACGCAGCGGCAGGCAGATTTGAAAATAAAAAATACGAATGATATCGAACTGGTCATTTCTAAACTTGCTGCCTATCCGGAGCAGGATACAGGTCTTATTGCAGTGACTGAACGTGTGCGTCCATTATACCGTACGAAACATTGGGAACAAATGTGGCATGCTTATCGGGATAAACTCCCTTGTATTGAGGACATTTCAAGGTCATTACGCCAGGTGCAGCAATGGTGCGCCGAAGAGGTACAGGAATATGAACTGGCGAGGGAGGAAATGGATCGCATCTTACACGCTTTAGGGGAATTAGATGAATGTATTGATAATTACCGGCAGCGAATAAGGGAATTAGATAGCGCTCTGGACGAAGCAAAACGGGAGCAATCAGCGGCTGAAGCAGCATATGCTAAGGGACAGACTACAATTTCAAGCAATGGGCTTGTACAGCAATGGAATTTGAAGAGAAATAATCTTGCTAAGCTGCAATCCAGTCTGCGGCAGCTGTTTGCGGAACCGCCATATGATATGAAACTTATAAGCGAAATGAGTCAACAGTTTGTCGATGAAGCAGAGCGTTTCTTAAGCGAAGTCGAGAGGGCCGCTATCTATAAGCGGAACGCTGAACGTGAAATCGAACAGGCGGAGAGCCGTTTTTATTCTGTTCAGGCACGGGCCAGGCGGAAGATTAATGTCAATTCATACAGCTCTCAATATTCCAGCATTAGCAGCGAAATTGCACAGCTAATGCAGCAGGGAGCATATGAGCAAGCCGCTCGCAGCGCCGCTATGTTAACGGGTATCGTAACAGCGATGAATCAGGCGTATGATGAAGCTATACGTGAGGAACAGCGCCAGGAGCAACTGCGGAACAGCAGTCACTCGTCTGACGGCTCTAGTTGGGGGAATAGCAGCAACTCCTCAGGAGGGTCAAATTGGAACAACAATAATAATAACTCTTCTGGAGGATCGAACTGGTAATTGCAAGCTTTATAGCTGCCAAAGCACCGGACTTTGGCGGTTTTTCGTATCTTTTGTTGTCTTATGATAAGGAATCAGATTTTTTGATTTTCATATGTATAATTTTTATCCTATGTGGAATTTTAAGACTAGCAATAGTGATTATATCCCATAGGAGGAATGACATCATGGCTCAACAACAAAGCAGAAATACGAATAATCTGGTTGCACCGCAAGCGCGTGCAGCGCTGGACCAAATGAAGTATGAAATTGCTGCTTCATTCGGTGTGCAACTTGGTCCAGACACTACCTCCCGTCAAAACGGTTCGGTTGGTGGCGAGATTACAAAACGTCTTGTTCAAATGGCAGAGCAGCAGCTTAGCGGACGTATTCAGTAATACGAATAAACATGCCTGCATATTCTAATAAACAAGTGAGCAGGTAATGTGATGAAGAGCCTCCCGGAATGAGCGGGAGGCTTACTTCTTTGTTTGGAAGAAAAACAAGCACAAAGCAGATTATAATAAACAATTGTTCAGTAGAGATTTGCCACTGCTTCGTTTGTTCATCCTTGATACTGCCATACACTTTATAATTATTGGATAAAGGTATGAATAATGGAAATAAAAAGAGCCACCTTCTGAATTTCCTCCTTCCAACCACACTCCCCCGTCAAAATATCAAGTGTAATTTCAAGGGTGTTGATTATCCAGAATGATCCAG
>NZ_KE952761.1 GCF_000466385.1 Aneurinibacillus aneurinilyticus ATCC 12856 | reverse complement strand
CCGACGCTCGTCGAGAATACTTCCTTCATCTTAACGGGAAGTGCACCGGCATTCAGAATTGCAGCTAAGTCCTTTGCTTCCTGAATATTTTTTTGGCCGTCAATCTGTGCCGTTCCGCTTGGAATTACACTCTTAATAACAGGCGCCGTAACCAGCTGATCGTCAAGAAAAATCGCCATCGGCTGACCGATATACTTCTGTGTTACATCGGCGAATTTCTTCGCGTCTTTAAATTGCAATGTAACGACTGGCTGTTGTGTCTGCGAATCAAGAACGCCCTGCGCACCGTTCTCTGCCAGATCGCTTCCTTGCATCAAAATTTTCCCGTCTTTATCACGGAAAGTCAGATTGGCTGGTTTTCCAATCAAATCCCGCGCACGCTCCTGATCGGTAACACCAGCCAGGCGCACACGGATACGGTTCGTTCCTTCTGCCTGAATTTCCGGCTCCGCTATACCAAGCTTGTTTACCCGGTTATCAAGCGCTTTGGTTGCATCCTTCAACGTTTGTGTCGTTAATTTCTGGTTTTCATTCAGAGGTGCTACCTCATACAATATTTCAAATCCCCCGCGCAAATCGAGCCCAAGGGTCGTGCCCATTGCTACTTTCTTCCCGGTTAAAGCAACCGTGCCGATCACAACAGCTGTAATCAAGAGAAGAGTAACTAGGCGGCTCCATTTAATCATCTCCCGCAGTTCCTCCTTTTTCAACCAATACATTTTATTATAGCTACTCCTATTTTTCACTGTCAATTTACCGTTCAAGGGAAATTCAGACAGTGCACAGGGACGAGGCCTCTCTTCCCTCCAAAACACATAAAAACAAAGGAAAGCGAGCACACGCTTCTGTACCGCGCAGCCCGCTTTCTTTTACGCAAATTGCAAGCTTTTGTTTCACAAAATCAAGTAAAACCAAAAAATTCATCAATTTTTCCTATTTCTATATTTGAGTCTTACATCAACTCTCCCCTAAAAGCACGCATTGTTACCCAGTTCATCCAGCGTCCCGGCTTCAATGACAAAATATCATTCACAACTTTGTGAAGTGAGGGCATTTCCTTATACTTCTCTGAGATACATTCCCAGATTTCTTCTACGGTAACATCGTCGTAGCCGAGCATCGCGAATTCCTGCGCCTTTATTTCGCATACATACGCCAGTTGCTCATCCATTGGGTATTTCCACATTTTCGCGAAGCCTCCAGTCTCATCAATTTCAGGCATGTTTACTTGGGGTACATGCATATGCTGTCAACAAATGCATGGGAAAAGAGAGGACATATTATGACGAAACAAACATTTATGAAAGGAACACTCATCCTCATTCTTGCCGGGCTCATCGTGAAAATCCTTGGCTTCATTAATCGGGTTATGCTAGCCCGGATTATCGGCGCGGAAGGTCTGGGCCTGTATCAAATGGCTGTTCCAACATTCATTCTGATTATCTCACTGGCTACATTCGGTCTCAACGTCTCGGTGTCCAAGCTGGTGGCTGAAGCGGATGCGCGGGGAGAACATGCACAAGTGCGTTCCATTCTGCGTATTTCCCTTGTTATCGTTTCTGTATTGAGCATCCTATTCACAACAGTCATGCTGCTTAGCGCTCCCATCATCTCCCGCTACTTTCTAACCGATGAGCGGGCATTCTATCCGCTGCTAGCCATTACACCCATTGTGCCAATTATCGCTGTATCTTCCGTGCTACGCGGATATTTCCAGGGCAAGCAGAATATGACACCAACCGCAAGCTCACAATTGGTAGAACAAGTCATCCGTATGTTTACCGTTATCATTCTCGCATCCTGGCTGATGCCGCGTGGCGTAGAATATGCAGCAGCTGGCGCTATGATTGGTGTCGTAATCGGCGAAGCATTTGGTATGTTAAGCCTGCTCTTTCAATTCCGCAGGCAAAAATTACCGAAACTATTCAGGCAACACAGCATGTCCGGGCTTCTCAAACATAACCGTGAGACGTTTCGTAATCTGCTGGACATCTCGATTCCTGTCACAACCAGTCGTATCATTTCTTCATTAACATTCTTTGTTGAACCAATTATCGTCGCGCAAAGCCTGCTCCTCGCAGGCATGTCCGCAGGCGCTGCGACCAGCTTTTACGGACAGTTGGCCGGGATGGCAATGCCGCTTTTAATTTTTCCGACTTTTATTACGTATTCGCTCTCTGTCTCACTCGTTCCTGCCGTAGCGGAAGCTGCTGCACAAAAAAACGACAAACTCATCTATCGCCGAATCTATCAATCCATCCGGCTCGCACTTGTTATCGGCGCTCCTTGCGCTGTATTGCTCTATGTTTTTGCCGAACCGTTGTCCACTCTCCTGTACAATGATGAAGCTGTGGGGCATTTCTTGAAGCTTATGGCTCCTTATTCCTTATTCTTATATTTTCAGTCTCCCTTGCAGGCTGCACTTCAGGGACTCGATCGCGCGGGCGTAGCCATGCGCAATACAATTATTGGAGCACTGCTAAAAACAGCCGCCATTTTTCTACTTGCGTCCCGTCCCGAGCTTGGCGTTGACGGCGTTGTGCTATCCGTAAACATTAGTATTCTATCTGTGACACTGCTGCATTTCTTCAGTGTAAGTAAAATCACTGGATTTACTATCGAAATAAAAGAGATGATCAAAGTTCTCATAAGCGTGGCATTGTCCGGCTATACAGCCCTGCATATGACACGCTACTGGTCACATCTTATGGAGCTTCCGCAGGCGATGGTGCTCGGCATCTGTCTGGCATTATTTATCTATACACTCCTGCTTATCTGGCTACGCGTGCTGGGCAAACAGGATGTGCAACGTATTCCATGGATTGGACCGACGCTCGCCCACTTTCTTCCCAGAAGATAAACGAGGCTATAGCCAACGCTTGCGTTTAAAGTAAATAAACATGAATAACACCACAAGAAGGAGGATGCCTATGATTATCCACAAGCTGTAGACTTTTTCTTCACCCGGTAAAGGTACATTCATCCCCATCAAGCCTGTAATGAACGTGAGAGGCATCATAATGGTGGAGATCATAGTCAGCATCCGCAGCGTTTCGGTCGTTTTGGCGCTTACGATGGAGGAATACGTATCCAGTGCCCCATTTACAAGATCGCGAAACGTCTCGGTTGAATCAGCAATACGTTCCTGATGGTCAACCAAATCGATATAGAATGGGAGATTCTCTTCGTTAATCTCAAACAACATCATACCATTACCTGGCGCGAAAATCCGTTTCTGTGGCAAGATGACACGACGAAGTAAAATAATCGTCCGTTTCAAAGCGAGAAACTCCTCTGTAATCTCCTTCATCTGATGTTTATAAATCTCGTCTTCAAGCTCGTCAATCCGCACGCTAATCCGGTCTATAATCGGAAAGTATTCATCTGTAATACCATCTACGATAGAATACAGCAAAAAGTCCGGGCCACGATTCATGTATTTTTTGCTACGCAGGCTGGTAGCAGCAATTCTGCCAATCGAGGGCAACGGACGTTTATGAATCGTCACGATGTAATTTGGGCCTAGAAATACATTCAGTTCATGTGTTGTAATCTCATTATCACTCTCTTCATTGTAGCGCAACGCATGAATAACGAAAAAATAATAATCCTCATAGTTATCCACTTTTGCACGTGGGCTGACATGCAGACAATCCTCGATTGCCAACGGGTGAAACTGGAAGATGTCGGCCACGTACTGTAGCTCGTCATTGCCTACATCGTACAGATCAATCCAAAGCAAATCTTCCGGGGAAAGGAGGAATTTATCTATCTGCTCCAGATCGACATCATGCTGCATCGTCTGCTGCGAATGGTTGTAGAAATATGTTTTAATCATGGAATCTCACCCCCGTTTTCCAAGCAGGCGAACGACTGCAGCGCTCGTCGCTTCTCCCATCATACGAGAAAATATAAGGGCTTTCAAATAAAAATATGGAAATGCTGTTTACTTATATGAAGCATAATTCGTCCGCTCCAGTCATAGGATTGTACAAAAAAGTGAGGTGCGTCCCATGTTAAAAATGGATCGGTTAAAACTGCCAATGCTTGCCGGTTTCATCTATACGTTCATTATTGTATTTTTGGGTGCAATCGTTGTGTCTTTCATGCTTGCTTTTACTGACACACGTGAATCAACGCTGCCCTCAGCCGTCTATACAGTAAACGGGTTGGCACTGTTTGTCGGCGGCTTCGTCTCAGGTAAGCGAGGTGGAGAAAAAGGCTGGTATTATGGTGGAATGACTGGTATTCTATATTTCCTGTTTGTCGTGCTTATAAGTTTTCTCGGTTTTGATGCAAAGCTAGGGCTTAATCATCTATATTACCTGCTGCTTGCGTTTCTCGTAGCTGCGTTTGGAGGAATTATCGGTGTGAACCTTTCAAGGAAGTAAGTGACATAGAAAAAGCCGGGCTGTCAATACATGCTCGGCTTTTCATTATAATGTTAGTGAATATCTTTCTTTTTAAAGTTACCGCCTTTAACATCATTGACTGAACCAACCGCGAGAAAAGCCGATTCATCAATATCTTCGATAATTGATTTTAGTTTTGCTTCTTCAAGACGAGTAATCACACAGAAAATAACTTTCTTATCTTCCCCCGTGTAGGCTCCCTCTCCATTCAGGTATGTGACTCCGCGTCCTAGACGCGCAAGCAAAGCCTCCCCAATTTCCCGGTGTTTATCGCTAATAATCCATACGGAACGCGATTCATCAAGCCCCTGGATGGTTATATCAATCATTTTAAAGGCAATGAAATAGGCAATAAGCGAATACATGGCTCGATCCCATCCAAAAATAAACCCAGCACTGCCGAGAATGAAAATGTTTAAAAACATAACCATTTCCCCTACAGAAAACGGGACTTTTTTGTTGAATAGAATAGCCACGATTTCCGTTCCATCAAGCGAACCTCCGCTACGGATTACCATCCCGACGCCAATACCGAGAATAATTCCGCCGAATACAGCGGCCAGAAGCGGATCGCCTGTCACTTCCGGTACATGGTGAAGCAAAGTTGTACTGACAGACATAACGGCTATGCCGAACAATGTAGACAAAGCGAACGTTTTTCCAATTTGCTTATAACCTATAAAAAGAAAAGGAAGATTGAGGAAGAAGAGAAACCATCCCAGTTTAAGTCCAGTAAGATGCGCGAGCATAATAGATACCCCTGTAATGCCACCATCAATAATCTGATTAGGAACCAGAAAGACTTCAAGCCCTAATGAAAATAGTAAAGAACCTAAAAAAATAAATATGATTCTTCTTGCTATTTTTAGCTTCGCACTTTTTTTGTGTGCCTTAGGTAATCCTTGTACATACTCCAATGGTAATCTACCTCCTTGTAAATATTAAAAATAAGCAGCTTACTAAGTATACACGTTAATAATTTAATACGAAATACAAACCAATAAAGTCGTTCCTGCACGCGGAACATCTCTGTGACCGCTAACGGGAACGACTCAATCAAAATACTTCTTTCACTATCACGCCGCCGTTCTAATCTGCGGAGGCGATGCAGGAAGTGTCTATGCCTCATGGTTAATACCTTATTATTGACAATGAGGCATGGACACTTTTATATACGCTAGCAAATTGCCATCATTTATTCTTGACGTTTTGGTTGCTCCATTTGAATACCTTATTTAAAACATTATATATACGTTTTGACTCTTTCGTTAACAAAGGACCCAGGATGGCCAATATGAGAACATATAGAGCAGAAAAAGGCTTCAAAATCGGCATTAAACCACCTGCAATACCTAAGTTTGCTACAATAATTGAGAATTCTCCCCGTGATACAATCGTAAGGCCAATATTGACAGAAGCTTTATGCGATAGCCCTGATCTTCTACCGGCAATCATTCCGGCAACAAAGTTACCTAAAATAGTTAGTGCAACAACTCCTAATGTTAACCATAACGTATTCCCTAAACTTAAAGGATCGATACTTAATCCGAAGCTAAAAAAGAATAAAGCTCCAAAAAAGTCCCTGAAGGGAATCACCAGCTTCTCTATTCGTTTACTATGTTCGGTTTCAGATAAAGCAAGGCCGAATAACAACGCCCCAATCGCTTCGGCTACATGGATGGTCTCCGAAAAGCCTGCGATAAAAAACAAAGCGGCAAACACAACAATAATGAAAATTTCTTCCGATGCAATATTGAGAAGCCTATTTAATACTGAGCTGCCTTTTCTGGCAATAACGAAAAACAGCAGCATATAACCGATGGAAATAAGAACGGAGAGCACCGTTCCTCCGATGGAAGTCGCACCACCAAGAAGCAGTCCCGACATAACCGATAAAAACACGGCCAGAAAAATATCGTCAAACAATATAATACCGAGAATTAGCTCTGTTTCCGAGTTACCGGTACGCCTTAAATCAACAAGTACCTTTGCAACGATAGCACTGGAAGATACTGAAACCATTCCAGCAATAATAAGCGTTTCATATAGCGGAAACCCTGTAAGGAAACCATAGGCCAACCCTAAGGCAAAGTTCATAAGGACATATATAGTTCCGCCAATAGCAATGGAACGCCCCGATTTAATGAGCTTCCCAACCGAGAATTCCAATCCGAGGTAGAAGAGAAGAAATAGCACGCCTATCCTGCCAAGGAATTCAATAATCTCGGCACTCTCAATAAACTTCAGATTGATGATTCCAATTGTGGGAGCATGAGGACCTACCAACATACCTAGGATAATTAAAAAAGGGATAATGGAAAATTTTAACCTTCCTGCGATTACAGCTGCGATAGCTACTAATAAGAGCGCTGTCCCGACTTCAAAGACCAAATGATTCATCTATAACGATTCCTCCCTACTTGATAGCAGTTCTTTAATAACTGCTTTTAATTCACTTCTTTCTCCACATATGACGACCGTGTCTCCTGACTCAATCATGGCCTGCGAACCAGGATTAAGAATTTTTTTGAGGTTCTTTTTGATGATAGCGATTACAGTTACGCCGTATTTATTGCGAACATCTATTTCTCCGATTGATTTGTTAATAGCTTTAGCGTTATTTTCCACCTTAAACCACTCAATGACTAAATCGTTGAAAGCCATTTCAACTGTTTCGAGCGCCCTTGGTTTATAGACAATTCCTCCGATGATAGCAGATATTTGTCTGGCTTCGGAGTCATTAAATGTTACGCTTGAAATACTTTCATCATGGTCATGTTCATCAAAATGATACATTTCTCTTCTTCCATCATCGTGAACAACAATAACAATTTTCTCATTGCTTCGGGTAATGATTTCAAACTTGCGCCCGATACCTGGAAGTTCGATTTCTCTTACATTCACTTTTATTTCCTCCTTTTTTGAAATTTTCAAGGTAAAACAGGGTACATCTTCAAAAACATTAATGATTTTAATAATACCAATGAGAATAGTCATATTAATGTCCAGAAACATACTTACAGTTTCCCCAAAAATTCTTTCAGTATATCTTTACGATAGAGAACATAAAAGGTTTCAAGTTTTTATTTACAAAAAAAGCGGGTTGCATTAGGCTCCCCGCTTTCCTTCTATGCTATTCTTCTTTTTTGGTTGCAACCGACTGCTTTTGCACACTTTCACCGACGACAGATTGAACTGACGCCTTCTCAAAAGTCAGCTTTTGTCCACCAGCATTGAGAACAATAGTGCTGTTCTCTTCATTGATCAAATCGACTGTGCCATGCAAGCCGCCAATCGTTACGATACGATCACCTTTCTTCAAGGCCGCCAGCATCGCATTGCGCTGCTTCTGGCGCTTTTGGTTTGGACGAATAAGCAAGAAATAAAAGATGGCGAACATGACCACCCATAATAAAATTTGCTGTGTACCCGCACCCATAGTATTCCTCCTTTTTATATACATATATTCTTGCCAGGTCACGCTTCTTCTTAAAACACAACACATATGTCTTATGATGAAAAAACGCAAAGCCGGCGAAGTTTCACATCATTTAGAAGCCTTTCGTCTCCGTTATACCATAACGGGCAAAGAACTCATCGCGGAAGTCGCGCAGACGATCTTCCATAATCGCCTGACGTACCTGTTCCATCATGTTAAGCAGAAAATGAAGGTTGTGATATGTCGTCAAACGCACGCCCAAAATCTCATCACAGCGAATAAGATGACGAATATACGCCCGTGTATAATTACGGCACGTATAGCAATCGCAGTTCGGATCAAGCGGCGTGAAATCATGCGCGTACTTGGCGTTGCGAATCACCAGACGCCCCTCACTTGTCATACACGTTCCGTTGCGCGCAATTCTTGTCGGAAGCACACAATCGAACATATCAATCCCGCGAATCGCGCCTTCTATTAGCGCATCCGGTGATCCTACGCCCATCAAATAGCGCGGCTTGTTCGATGGGAGAAGCGGTACAGTGTAGTCCAGTACCTCATACATAAGCTGATGGGGCTCACCTACGCTTAGTCCTCCGATAGCATAGCCAGGAAAGTCAAGCGAAGTAATATCGCGTGCACTTTGCTCCCTCAGTTCACGGTACATTCCACCCTGCACAATACCGAACAGCGCCTGATCGTGCGGACGTTTATGCGCTTTCAGACAGCGTTCCGCCCAGCGAGTCGTCCGCTCCATAGACGGCTTCACATATTCAGGTTCCGCTGGATATGGCGCACACTCGTCGAACGCCATCATAATATCTGCGCCCAGCGCATTTTGGATCTCCATTGCCTTTTCTGGACTCAGGAATAGCTTTTCTCCACTTAGATGAGAGCGAAACGCCACCCCTTCCTCGTCAATCTGACGCAAATTACTCAGGCTAAACACTTGAAAACCACCACTATCCGTTAGGATAGCGCGATCCCAGTTCATAAATGAATGAAGTCCCCCCGCTTCCGCCACCAGTTCATGTCCAGGCCGCAAGAAGAGATGGTATGTATTGCTTAAAATAATCTGGGCATTCATTTCTTTCAAATCTTCTGGAGTCATCGTTTTTACCGTTGCCAGCGTGCCGACTGGCATAAATATTGGTGTATCAATTGTGCCGTGTGGCGTATGGAGTTTGCCGATCCGCGCACCGGTCTGCTTACATGTTTTTATTAATTCATAGCGTACTGCCAATGTTGGTGTCCTCCTAGCCTGTTACAAAATAAGCATGGCGTCGCCAAAACTAAAGAAACGGTACTTCTGATTAACCGCTTCATTATAGGCGCGCAGAATGTTCTCACGTCCTGCCAGTGCGCTTACCAGCATAACGAGCGTTGATTTGGGCAGATGAAAATTCGTCACAAGCCCATCAATGACGTGGAACTTATATCCTGGATAAATAAAAATATTTGTCCACCCTTCGGCTGCAACCAGCTTGCCACCGTGCTTCTGGCCGATGGTCTCCAACGTACGGCACGAAGTAGTTCCCACGGCTATAATACGGCCGCCACGCGCTTTAGTTTCATTAATCATACGCGCGTTTTCCTCTGTGAGCGTATAAAATTCGCTGTGCATCTCGTGTTCTTCTACTACATCGGCAGCAACAGGCCGAAACGTTCCTAATCCAACATGCAAGGTGACGAAAGCAAGCTGCACACCCATTGCCTTCAATTCTTCTAAATACTCTTCAGTAAAATGCAGCCCTGCTGTCGGCGCGGCCGCAGAGCCGCGATGCTTCGCGTATACTGTCTGATACCGCTCATTATCTTCGAGTTGCTCTTTAATATAAGGTGGAAGTGGCATTTCCCCCAATTGGTCTAAAAGTTCATTGAATATACCTTCATATTCAAACCTCACAATCCGGCCGCCCACTTCCGTATTCCCCTCACACTCGGCAACAAGCAAATGTTCGCCAAACACAATGCGTGTACCCGGCTTCACTCTTTTACCGGGACGGACAAGCGTCTCCCAGCGGTCGTCTCCCAATGGCTTCAGCAGGAGAACCTCAATGTGTGCCCCCGTTCCTTCCTTCACGCCAAAAAGCCGGGCAGGAATCACTCTCGTGTCATTGAGCACGAGAGTATCGCCGGCTTTCAAATAACGTTTTAAATCGGTAAAGGTCCTATGTTCCATATCACCGGTTCGCTTATCAAGCACAAGCAAACGCGAGCCTGTCCGCTCTTGCAGCGGATTCTGCGCAATAAGTTCTTCCGGCAAATGAAAATCAAAATCATTAACGTTCAATGTCTATCCCTCAACTTTATTTTCAATCATCAGTATAATACTTTATCCCACTCTTAACGGGCAGTTCTCCCGCTCCAAGACTTCGAGGAAACAAAGAAGACAGGCGGGGGATAACTGCTCATAAAGCTCCAATTCGTTCAACTAATCATCAGTGGGAGGTGTACGAACCCCACTACTGATGGAAGTTTCACTTTATCATACCGATTTTTCCCGTCTCATGCAAGAAATAGACATAGTTTGCCATATTAATTTCCTGTACCGTATCCTCCAGAAATCTGAGCAGGATTATAATAAAAATTCAGGATATCCCGGTATGTCTTGCCTTCCTTGGCCATCTGTTGAGCTCCCCATTGGCTCATTCCTACACCGTGCCCATAACCGCTGCCGGTAAACGTAACGGAAATAGGTGAGGCCTGAGTACCCGCTCCAGCTCCGCCGTTCTGCTCGGGAGCTTTAATCTGTGTGGCCCCCTGAACTACCAGATTGGAAGGGGCTGTTGCTTGAGTCACGCCATTCGTAACAACCAAGCCATCCGTTCCTTTATGCACCGTGGTAGCGCCGTTATAAACAGATAGCTGTTCATCTCCTGAGGCAGGAGACGGCACGGCGGTACCATAGTTAGCCTTTACCGTATAAAGAGCGCTTTTTAATCCAAATGCTGTACGCGCTTCCTCCTTCGATAAGTGCAAGGTCCCTTTATCTCCTTCGATAGCTATATCTGCAATTCGACCAGAAGGATACGTTTCCTTCACTTCTACTTTCTTAATCGTTCCCACAGCTGGAGTACGGCTTTTAATTTTGTCCTGAAGCTGGGCTATCGTCAACGTTTGCTGCCACTTCTTATTAGGCGAATCACTTTTTGCATCGTACGGGTCCGGCTTAGCAACAAGATATGGAGAACCTTTAGAGCCTTTCCATACGTTCTCCGGAGCTTCCGTATAGCCACCGTTGCTGGCACCGTATAACGCTTCAATTAAACTGCCGTTATGAGAAAGAACTTCCCCTCTTGTCTCTTCGACAGCCAGATTGGAATTCTCTTTTTCATTTTTCATACCTTCATACGCCTGGTATTGCACCGTATCATTAATATAAGCGCTGCCCGGCTTCGCATTCATATGACGCACAGCATATGTACGGGCTGCCACCGCTTGCGCTTTCAACGCTTCCCGGTTCCAGGAGGCGTACATTTCGCTTGGCACGACTCCTTTTAAGTAGCTTTCCATACCGACCACATTAATTGGCACAATCCTTTTCAATGCGCCTTTTGCTCCGATTTGGAATTCCATAGCTCCACGATATGAATATGCGCCTTTCTTTCCTTCTACTTTCAACGTAGCCGCTTCACTATCTGGCAGCGACGGTATGATTTTAAGCGTGCTAACTCCCTGAACAAGCGGAACAGGTAAACCAATCGACCCGAATTGATAGAGGCTCAGCGTTTCATTCTCAAGTTGAACAAAATATTTCTGTCCTCCCATTAACATGAGTGTCGGCTGTCCCTCCACCATATAGTTACCGTTAACGGTAAACTGTACTGTCGATAACGCCTCCGCTGAATTTAATGCAAAAGGACTCGTTAATTCTACTCGCACCGCCGGTTCATCTGCCGCACGCGCTTGAGCGCCGAACGGCAGCAACAGGCCAAGGCTGAGCATAACGGGCAAAATCTTTCCCAATTTCATCCTAATCTATCAACCTTTCTCCCTCTAGATTTCGGCAAATCTATGAATATTCTACCAGAAAACCTAGTTTTATTTGCCATATCTATTAAATTAGACGAATAAAAAGGAAAAAGGTCGCAGAAAAAATATTTTTATAATTGTAGATGTGGATTACGCGTCTCCATGCTGGCTGTATTGGACGCAAATTCTTCTGCCTCTTCTGGGAATAGTTGAGAGAATTCGGCCCGCTTGGAATGCGCTTCAATCACGGCTATGGCTCGCTCAAGCAAATCAGAACAGGAAATGGGCCTCCCTATAAGCTCAGATAAGGAAGCAACTGTCTCTGGACGCACAGCAGGATATGTATCCCCTTCCCGTGCTGCCTTCTCGTAGAAACCACGTACAAGCTCTGCTCGCTTACTGCCGCTACCATCGGCTAGTAGAAATGCTTGTACCGCTACTGCACCACGCCTTCTGCGCTGTGCTAATCCACCAAATTTCCGGCCGCCGATAGCAACATCGAAATCACCAGGACAATAAGAGCCGATCACCTCTCCCGTCTCCACCTGCACATTAAATGGAGCGAGCATAAGCTCAATAAATTTCACCATCGCCCGGTATCCTGCATGAATATCAGCAAATGTATCCTCCGCAGGCAAGATGAGTGAGATGTTTAAAACTCCTTCATCGAGCACAACCGCAGCACCGCCCGAGTTCCGCACTACGGGTATATATCCACGCTCTTCCAAATAGGAAATCCCTTGTTCAATTCCTTGCAACTTATAGTCAACATTGCCCATCACTACATTGTGGTGGTGTACCCAGGCACGCATCACTGCCGGACTTTTCTTCAAACGAACGGACGTACATAATGTATCATCCATCGCAAAAGAATAGAGCGCATGAAATGATGGATGCGTCCTTGTTTGGTCAACAATCCGCCATATGCGCTGTCCGAATAAATCGTTCTCATTTTCCATATACGGCTCTCCTTATATTAGCAGCTTTTGCAATTCAACCTGAAATTTAACGAAAAAAGCGAAATAAGTAAAATAGAAGCGAAAGTACAATGCTCAAAATAATACTGGTCATAACCGGAAAATAAAAGCGGAAGTTCTCTTTTTCTACAACAATATCCCCTGGCAAGCGCCCCAGGTTCAAAAACCGACCACCTACTTGCCAAATAAGGCCGATAATAACGAGCACTATACCACCTATGATGAGCATTTTCGCCACCGGATTCATGCGCCTGGTACCTCCCTGCCAAAATAATTGTATGCATGTGGTGTTGCTATGCGTCCCCGCGGTGTACGCTGCAGAAATCCTATCTGCATAAGATACGGTTCACATACGTCTTCAATCGTTGTCGCTTCCTCACTCACCGTCGCTGCCAATGTATCCAGACCGACCGGTCCACCAGCAAACGTGTCCATAATGGACAGCAGGAGCTTATGATCAATCTCATCAAGCCCCATCCTGTCCACTTGAATGCGCTCCAACGCTTCACACGCTAGTTCGCCAGTAATTACACCATCGCCCTGCACCTGTGCAAAATCCCGTACCCGTTTCAGCAATCGGTTCGCAATCCTCGGCGTGCCACGTGAACGGCGGGCAATCTCCTCCGCCCCTTCACCGCGTATCTCGACAGCAAACAGTTCAGCCGCACGCATCACAATATAAGTCAGTTCGTCTGCTGTATAATATTCCAAACGGCTTACCACACCAAAACGGTCGCGCAGAGGTGCGGATAACATACCTGCCCGGGTCGTCGCACCAACCAAAGTAAACGGCGGCAAATCAAGTCGCACCGACTTTGCCCCCGGCCCTTTTCCGATAACGATATCCAGTGCGAAATCCTCCATTGCCGGATACAACACTTCTTCTACACTGCGCGGCAGACGATGAATTTCATCGATGAACAAAACGTCCCCCGGCGAAAGTGCCGTCAAGATCGCAGCCAAGTCACCCGGACGCTCAATCGCAGGTCCAGACGTAGTTCGAAGGTTAACGTCGAGTTCATTAGCAATAATCATAGATAATGTCGTTTTCCCAAGGCCGGGAGGACCATATAGAAGTACATGATCGAGCGCCTCTCCACGTAGCTTGGCTGCCTCGATGAAAATCTTCAGATTCTCTTTAATCTGGTTCTGGCCAATATATTCCGCCAGATAACGGGGTCTGAGGCTGAGTTCCATATTGAATTCTTCCATGTCGTGTGCATGGGCGGAAATCATTCTTTCCTCCACGTTTTATCCCCCTTTACGTCGTTAAGAACATCTGTAATGCACGCTTTACGATTTTGTCAGTAGAAGCCAAATCGGCTCCTTCCTTTTCTAGCTTTTTCATAACTTTTTGGATCTCCGTATGACTGTAGCCAAGCGCACCGAGCGCTTCCATCGCTTCCTGCTTCGGCTCATCGAAAGCGTGAAACAACGTCGGTTCATCTCCATCAGTCAACTCCGGCTCTCCCTCTACTCTGGCTACAGCTTTTTCCTGCACCGCCAGCGCTTTAAGCTTATCTTTCAAATCCAGAATAATCCGTTGTGCTGTCTTTTTTCCAACGCCGGGAAACCGGGTTAAAAACTCAATATTCTCCTGTGTTACAGCAGCAATAATTTGCTCGGGTGTACCTGCTGAAATCATCGCCAATGCACCCTTTGGCCCGATACCGGATACATCGAGCAACTTACGGAACAAATCACGCTCATTCCGTGTCGGAAACCCGTACAAATGCACGGCGTCCTCCCGTACATAATGGTGAGTATATATGCGGATCGCTCCCGTTTCTCCTTCACGGTATTGAAACGGATTGCCTGTAAAGATGCGATAACCTATACCTTGGGATGCCAAAACAACACAGTCGGCTTCCACATAGGCAACCTGCCCCTCAATAAAATCAATCATTCCCATTTCCTCCTGATCCTACAACAAACTTCGATTCTTTTATTGTACACCATATTGAAAAATGCGAACATATATTTTCAACAGGTGTGTGATTCCCCATTAAAAAAACGGGGCGACACGGTTCGCTCCGTTTTTTCTACTTTTATTTAAGCCGTACTGCCGCTTCCTGTTCGTCATTTGAAAATTCACTATACGTAGAAATAATCGAGTTGTATTCGGCCGCATCGGTAATGCGTATACCCTGCCGCAGCAAATTAAGCTCTTCACGTGGAAGGCTAGATTCAAGCTTTCCTGTATCCAATTGGAAAAAAGTTTGGATAACCTGCCCTTTCTCCGGTAATCCATCGAACAGTGTCAATTCTCCATTTGTCCCCAGGCCAAAGTATGCATTCTCTTTGCAATGTGGGGAAAGATCATTAACTTTCTTCTCGAATGTATATACGTTACGGTTACGAGAAACAAAATTCCATCCTGTATAACGTGTAAACAATTCATCTGCAGAAGCAACCGTTTCCTGCTTTACTTCTTCTTCTGTTTCTCCACACAAATATTCACGTTTCAACACAACGTCCACAGTCTGTGTTGCAGTTTCGCTACCTTTTAATTTTCCGATGGCAGAATACAGATACCAAGTGCCTCCACCCACAACTGTTACAAACAATACGGATAAAGCCAACAAGGTTCTCCAATGTTTTGGAAGTGGCTTTCGGATCATATGCATCCCTTCTTTGCCCAATAAGCTTTTACTTCCTATCTTTTCCGGAACAAAGAATTTTTATACCAATATCCGCCCACCCGTAGCAAATCGCCCACCCATGCATATGATGTAACGTAATTTTCTCAGAAAGGATGGTCGAGTACATGAAAATCCACATTGTAAAAAAAGGAGACACCTTGTGGAAAATTGCTCAGAAATATAATGCCGACTTTGAAACAATAAAAAAAATCAATACGCATATCAAAAATCCAGATAAAATCTTGCCCGGTATGAAAGTGAAAGTGCCAACAAATGGTGTACAACTGAAAAACGATGAGGACAACAAGGAGCTGCCTATCAAGGAAACGCCAGTAAAAGAAAAACCTGTGAAAGAGAAGCCCGTCATGCCTGAAATATCTCCACAGCCAAAGTCGGAAAATTCTGCAGTGAATCCAATAACGGAAACAGATAAGGACATTAATATTCAGATGCCTTCCATACCAACCAAAGAAAAACCAGTAAAAGAAATGCCGATAAAAGAAATACCAAAGGAAAAACCTGTGCCAGTACCAATGCCAAGCCCAATGCCATCTCAACCAATATCGGAGCCAAAGCCTGAAACGAAGCCACCTGCAATGCCAAAAGAAACGCCGACAGCACCCGTACAGATAACACCGCCACCTCAGCCGCAGCCTATACCTATGCCGCCAATGCCTCCATTGCCGCCAAATATGCCGTTGCCCA
>NZ_KE952760.1 GCF_000466385.1 Aneurinibacillus aneurinilyticus ATCC 12856 | reverse complement strand
CCGTTTTATGCATTTTTTCATTGCCAAATACAACCATATCACAGGTAGTATTTAACTACTTGTTATAATGTTCTTCTTACCATGTAATTTTACATATTATTTCATTGTTTATTTTTAAAATGATTCTACATCTAAGTTTGTTTTATATAGACATTTAGAAGCAATAGTCACTTGAAGATAATAAAAAGGCGATTTTTCGCAGTGAATCCCTTTCTTCAAATCATATACCTTAGTTTCTTTTCGAAACATACTTCTTCGTAAAACCCTATTCTAAATTGATTTTAAAATATTTTTCTATTAAAACTTGTATGACATTCCTAACATCTACATCTACATCATTCCTTATCGGATGTAGGCTAACAAGATATTCTAATAACTCTTTGGGTGAAAATCCTTCTACAATTGATATATATTCTTCCCTTATCCTTTCCTTTGCGTGTAATTTTGCTTCTTTATCTGTATCAAAAACTTCTTCTAAAGAAAGTACAATTACGCCAACTTGATCTAAATTTTGTATAAAAAAATTTGTTTTATTACCATTAAAAGCTTCCTTTTTTATTATTCTTCCCTTACAAATTTCTGTAGTTCCTGGTAGTACAAAATACACTATTTTACCGACAACCATTTTATCCCTCCATACATCTCATACTATATCCACATACAAGAACATTTGTTCTCATTATAACCAGTTTGTTTCAAATACGAAATTAGATTTCCTAAAAATCGTGAAAAAATTAAATTACAATACCTAATCACCGAGAATGTTTATCTTTAAAAATTCCTGTCCATAATAATAAACAACAACAAATCCAGAATTCTCTAAGGACAAGGTTCCACTCAGTAATATCAGTCTCAGTAACTGGGTAGGGTCGGGATAGCTACCCTCACTTAAAACCGAGAACTCAAAAATCACGTTACATTAGCTTCACTCATTTACACCTAACAACCGAGAAAAACAGCATAAATAAATCCTCCCATTTAAACACGGAGGATTTAAAACAACAGTTCAAGTTGCGTCGTATCAACTTTGCGTCTGTCCAGATCATAACGGGTTTTAAATCAATGTTGTGCTTCTTATCAATTGAGATGTATTCAATCAGATGAGTAAGCATTCTTCGCAACGTCGTCTGATTGATTTCATCACGCGGCTTCAAAATATCCTGGATAATAAATTCCCAGGATTCTGGCTTTAGATCAACCTGTTCAATAGATTGAATCTGTTTTGTTTTCGTCTTAATTTTCTTTTCAGTCGTTTCAATACGCTTGCTTATATCTATCCTATACATTGTGATAAGGTTAATCATTTTTTTGCTCTTGTCATCTGGATTACTTCTCATACGCTCTACAAGTTCAGCTTTAATTCGGTTTAGCTGAATGTTGTATTCGTCAAGCTCTTGTTCCAACTTAGAAACTTCATCTTTTATTCTTTGTATATCTGTTTGGAAGCTCTTTTGAATATGAGGAAAAATGTACGAGGCATTAATCCGAATATCATTCGGAATTTTATCGAT
This sequence comes from Aneurinibacillus aneurinilyticus ATCC 12856, assembly GCF_000466385.1. Taxonomy (GTDB): domain Bacteria; phylum Bacillota; class Bacilli; order Aneurinibacillales; family Aneurinibacillaceae; genus Aneurinibacillus; species Aneurinibacillus aneurinilyticus. Next base: position 1,044 of record NZ_KE952760.1, on the reverse strand, counting down.
AGCGTATTCGTGAAAAGAATCTGCTTCAACTTTTAATCTACAAGTTGGGCAAAAGTATATCCGTTTCCCGTACTTCTTCCCATTATTTCCGGATGAAGTTTGATCTTTTGGTTTCAGCTTTACATTGCATTCTTTACATAAGGCAATATTCGCAAAAAGATAAGAGGTTTTGTACTGCTTAGGAGGAACCTTTCTCTCACGTCTTTCACAGTATAGCTTCCAACAAAGCTCCCAATCTTCTTTTGAAATAATCGGTTCAATATATTCGGAGTGAATGATAATCCATGTCTCACGATCACCAAACGTTCCTTTTTCGGGTCCTGTTCGTTTACCCCAGCTCATATAACCGGCATAGAAGGGATTGATTATAATGCTTCTTACTTTTTCTTTGGTCCATTTATCATCGCTGCTTCCAGAGAAAGAAAATTTGCAATGAAAGCAAATCCTTCGTTCTTTTTATACAGGAGCGTTTTGTAAGTTTGCAGATTTCTTCCTAGTATGCGTCTTGTGGAACGTAGAACCGATATTGGTCTAGATCTTCTACAAGTTCAAGACTAACCTTCTTCTCCAAACTCTTCAGGAAGCTCTGCTTTATGTTTTTCCTATACGTCACTCAAGCGTTTTAAAAAGAGAAGGACGAATATGTAGTTTTTATAATCACTTGAGTCAACGCCCCCCCCGTAGGATATCGACTGATTTCCAAAGATGAGACTCAATCTCTTGTACTGTTAGTTTGCTCATGTGTTTGCCTCAAAAGTAAAATACCCTTTTACTATAAAAAGAAGGAATTTAATTTCGGAGAAAAACGGGAATTTAAAAACGTCATTAACAGCCAAACACAGCCTTCTTGAATTTCATCTTTACCATCCCCTTTATTTAGTGTATTTTAAAATTACAATATTTCTAACAATTGTAAATCAAGAGTGAACATTTGTATTATGGAGGGATTAAATGTCTAATAGAAAAGAAGCAATTGTACAATTTGATCATTATGATGGAACCACTGATTACTCTTTAGCCCCCTAGAGAAATTGGACACTAAGA
>NZ_KE952759.1 GCF_000466385.1 Aneurinibacillus aneurinilyticus ATCC 12856 | reverse complement strand
TAAAACATGATATTAAAGCGTTGGTCAATGACCAGATTAACACTTTATATCCCACTACGTTCAGATAAAACTCTGGAAGGTTCGCTCTAACCAAGTGCTCTGCAAACGGCTTTATATCCCACTACGTTCATATAAAACAAGAGAAATACGTGTGAGTCGGTCGATATCCATATGTTTCTTTATATCCCACTACGTTCAGATAAAACAAGACCGTCAAAAGGAAGGAATGAAGTTGAATTCTCACTTTATATCCCACTACGTTCAGATAAAACTTTAAAATCAGAGTCAACCATAATTCCGCGATATAGCTTTATATCCCACTACGTTCAGATAAAACCAGAGATACAGATTCTGATGATGCCTATAAGATTCAACTTTATATCCCACTACGTTCAGATAAAACAAGGCGGGCGGAAGAGTATCGCATACAACGAATTCCCTTTATATCCCACTACGTTCAGATAAAACAAATGCACCATCTAAAGCAAATGAAGCTACTGAGAACTCTTTATATCCCACTACGTTCAGATAAAACTAAACAGCAAGCCCACTCGGGCTGCTGCCAGAGCTACTTTATATCCCACTACGTTCAGATAAAACACTATGCAAACTCGGAGTTGGAATTCGCACAAGCTGCTTTATATCCCACTACGTTCAGATAAAACCAAAAAATATCTATTAACAAAAATGACCGTATGATACCGCTTTATATCCCACTACGTTCAGATAAAACTAACCCAATCCGCATTTTTTACTAATGCAAATATAAATGCTTTATATCCCACTACGTTCAGATAAAACCAATGACAGATGGGCCAAGATTGTTGAGCGTTCGTTTCTTTATATCCCACTACGTTCAGATAAAACCTTATTCAACGTAGTGCCCCATCCATCCCTCATGTCTTTATATCCCACTACGTTCAGATAAAACTGCTATCAGATGGCCGTTTTAAAGGGTTTCAAAAAACTTTATATCCCACTACGTTCAGATAAAACCCCTAAACACAAAATGGACAAAAGCCTTCATGTATCAAGGGTTTCACCGATTGAAAAAAAAATCAAAAATCAGCTTTTTGCAGTAAACCAGGAGTTCTATTTTTAACACGGAAGAAAAAATGCCTGAAGTCCTTGTTATATAAGGGCTCATGTCCAGTATACCTAAAATTAGGTTTACTGCAAATTTCATCGAAACCTCCCTATATGAATAAAGCTACTTATATACATCTGATTGGATAAATTGACACATTTTTGTGGTAAGAGGCAAGAAAAGAAGGAAGGGCGGTGGACGAGAGCGGTCGGAAAAAGACACGTTAGCCTTTCTTCTGCCGGAGCGCAGGGCGCATCTATCCCCTTCTTTCGTTAATCTGCTTGTTGACTTACAACATCGTACTATAATAGAGCTATTAAACGTCATTTTGGAAAGTACTTCCGCATAGAACGAACAAAAGCACTTCCCAAAGGAAGTGCTCAGAAGTGGATGCTTACGATTTTTTGATCGCTAAAGCACTGAAAGAAATAGGTCCAACCACGCTAACAGCGGTACCGCTTGTTCGATTTTCCGCAGTCAGCGTATAAGTGTGGGAACCAGAAGGAACATTTTGATCGATGGCCTGAAAAGCTACTGTGTAATTTTGCTCAGAACCAGCGGATTCAATACCCTGTTGTGTGTTAAAGATTTCTTTTCCATCGCGAAAGATGCGGAAGCGAACTTGTGAGATGCCTGTTATTCCCCTGACCCCCACTGTCGCCACCAATTCCACCGTATTTCTTGAAGAATTTCTTGGTATCATTATACGTACACTAGCCAGACGAACCCGACCCGGAGCTAGCGGGATCATGGTCGGCTGTGCAACATTAAAGCTACGTCTAGGTTCTGTTGCCTTATAGTCGAGGATACGTTTCATATACCTCACCTCCTTGTCCTTTGCTACATTATGTTATGCAGATAGGACAAGGATAGCTTGGACATTTTTGTCCTATGTTTTGCCTTATTTTATTATTTATCGCTAATATACGACATAAAAGCCCAAGATCGAGAATAGCTTAAAAACGAATGCCTCTTCTGATTAATTCAGCTTTAATCAGCTTTATAAAATCACCATCTAGGTCAAGGGATATTGCTTCAGTATATATTTTTAATAATTCTTCATTACTTAGTAAGGATAAAGCACTTTTTCTTTTCATTTACCCTCTCCCTTTCTAAAAATCCATAATAAAATAAATATAATTCATTCATTTTAATCTAAATAGTAAGTTTTTTTAACTATTTGTATCAAAATCATACAATAAAACCAATGAACTGATAAAGTCCCATATCTTCAAAATCGTATTCCTTCTCTTACTTTATGTATATCTATATACATCTGATTTGATAAATGGACACATGTTTGTGGTAAGAGGCAAGAAAAAAGGAAGGGCGGTAGACGATGTCTTTAGCTTATCGGTCTGTTTTCCTTGTAAAAAATCCAATAAAAAAGGCACATCACTTTATTTGTGACATACCTTCAAATAATAAAACGTGTAATGGAATTTATATGGCAAAGAAAAACCAAATCACCATAATTAACTGGATAACAATTTTTGCAGCCGCACTGCTCAAAAAGGCAAGCACAGTACCAAAGGCGATGCGTAATGACCTCTCCGCACCGTTGCTTCGCACAAGCTCCACCAGAAAAACACTAAGAAACGGGCCAACTATAATCGCAAGCGGTCCAAGGAATGCACCAAGCACAAGCGGTCCAAGAATAATGCCCGCCACTGCTGCGAGCATCGACCACTTATCTCCGCCATACTTTTTTACGAAATATATGTTCGAGAGCAGATCAGCCCCGATAAGCAACAAAGTAAGAAGGGTCATCGGTACCCAAAAAGTCCAACCAAGCGATGTTGTAGCGAGCGCAAATTGATAAAGTAAAAATCCGATCCATAAAAGTAATGCATCCGGGATTACCGGTACGATTACTCCAATAAAGCTGCCGATAAAAAGCAGACTAATCACAATCCAAATGAAAACTTCCATTTATTACCTTATTCCTCCTTATATTTTGAATCCTTTCTATCCTTCTTATACGTATTCCAAGAGAAAAAGAAGCAGATTTTCTCTTACTTTTCTTTCCGGCTGCGCGTCATCTGTTGCCAGACCGTGCCACTGGCCTGTTCCCCGGCTTCGATACGTTCTAGCGCCATTTTTACTTGAAGACTCACTTCGAACTCCGGGTCATCCTGTGCTTCACGAAGTGCAGGAAGTGCCGTCTCATCTCCTACTTCATACAAGAAACGCGCCGCTCGCCAGCGGACTAGCTTATTTGGATCTTCAAGCGCCTCTGTCATCGGTACGATAGCTGACGGATCGCCTAAATCGGACAATGTGTCTCCCGCTGTACGGCGAACGACTGGCGATTTATCTTTCAAGGCTTCAAACAGTAACGGGAGAACATCCTTATTCTCAATCATTCCTAAATAAACTACCGCCAGCCGACGAATGGATGTTTTCGTATCATGCAACGCTTTATGAAGCACAGGTACATCCTGCTCCGTCGGATTCATTCGTTCCAAAGCTGCGAACCGTTTCTCCCAATCCGGATTATCTAACATACCTTCCACTGCTTCACCTGATAATGATGCCTCCTTCGAATGTCCCCCTTTTTCCTGTGAAAATGCCTGTTCTACAAGCTGTTGCAGACGCTCGTCATCATAAGCGGCCGAAATTTCCTGCACTACTTCTTCTCCGATTTCCTCCATGGTGCCATAGCGTACGCCTCTGTCCTCCCATTTCCGTTCCATAACCAGGTTTGCAGAGGATTTTTGTGCTTCTAATGCTGCCTTCATGAAGCGCTCCGGCAATCCGACACGTTTTTGTTCGCCGCCCGCCTCCAGTTTAACCTGCATCGGTAGTCCGCGGAACATTTGGACAAATACCTGGACTTCACCGTACGCATCATTTGCTGGCGAGGCGATATCTTCTTCGGTGTATTCTTCAGTTGTACCGAGTACGGCCCGTGCCTGTGTTAGAATATCTCGCCAATCCGCTTTTGGATGCCGTTCCAGCGCGATAAAGTCAAGCACCTGGAAAACGCCTGTAACACCCGGAATCTCTAATAATTTTCGGACGTGTTCTGGAGCATTTTCTAATGAGTTACGTGTATAATTATGACTAATGCCCGTTGAAAGCTGCTCATCAAGATTTAGCTTCATAGAATTCGGACTGGGCGTAGGTTCAATCGATACGATTTTCAAAGCAATTCCTCCTTGGTGATGTATACTGCAATTATTGTAACGCAAAATAAACAAAGAACCAAAACCCGACTAAACAAATTAGGATTTATGTATTTGTAATTGACGCTTGTATGCTTACACGCTATACTAAACATTAATAATATCATACTGAATGCAATTTTCTTATCAAGAGCGGCGGAGGGAATAGGCCCGATGAAGCCCGGCAACCGGCGGTATGTCCGCAAGGTGCTACATCCTACAGAACACATGGTTCTGAAAGATAAGGAAGGATATGTACTGAGCCTCCTTTCTTCTCTTCAGAAGAAAGCTTTTTTATTTTAAAGGAGGATGTCTCATGGAACGATCCGTGACTATTCGTTATCAACAACTCAATCTGGCTGCTACGGTGCATTATCCATGCGCCTCAGCCCGCAAGCAAGAAGAAAAACGCTGGCCTGCTGTAATTTTTTGTCACGGCTTTATTGGCAATCGTATTGGAGTAAATCGGCTTTTTGTAAAAGCCGCACGCAGGTTGGCGGAAGAAGGCTATTTCGTGCTTCGTTTCGACTATGCTGGCTGCGGAGAAAGCGAAGGAGAATATGGGACATATGGCATGGATAGCTTCATTGAGCAGACAAGGCGTGCACTTGATTATACATTGAGTATAGACTGCATTGATAATTCCCGCGTTTTCCTGCTCGGCCATAGTTTAGGTGGTGCAGTAGCCCGTCTAACCGCTGAAGAGGACAGCCGTGTCTCATCGCTTATTTTATGGGCTCCAGTCGCCCATCCTCTGACGGATATTACACGTATTGTAAGCCGTCCAGCTTATGAGCAAGCCATGCGTGAAGGCCGCACTGAGTATAGCGGCTATCATTTATCTAATACGTTCTTCTCCTCGCTTGCAGAGACACAGCCGCTTGCGCCGGGTTCTTCCTTACTAAGCGATGTATTGATTTTGCATGGAACACGGGACGAAGATATTCCGGTAGATGCTTGCTATTTATATGAAGGAATGCTGCGCCAGCGGACGACCGGTCAGTGTGAAGCATTTGCACTGGAAGGTGCGGACCATACGTTTTCGTCTGTTCCAGCTTCAGAGGAGCTATTTGATTATACGTCTAACTGGTTGAAAAAATTGGAAAATCGTACGGCGAATTGGAGCGATTGGGTGATATAGCTCCGGCTGCTTCATGCGGCTTTTATCAGAGCTGCCGTATCCTATATTACTTTGCATAACATTCATGCTCGTGTTTTGGCTAGCTTATTTACGACACTAACATAAAATAACAGATATGATAAGCTTATCTTGCTTTTACAGGATAAGCTTTTTCTTTTGTAAAGATACGGTAAACTTTCAGTAAATACTATAGGCTTTTCTTCATTGTTTTCTTATAGTTTTATACGAAAGATGTTAAACGAAAGGTTGGGTTTACAAGTGCAGGATACGATCATCGAAGAATTAAAGGCAGAAATTACTGAATTGGCTCATATGGTACGCGACAATTTTTTGCTGGCCGTCAAGGCATTCGAAGAAAAAGATACGACTGCCGCAGAAAACATCATCATAAAAGATGACAAAGTAAATATACTTACAGAAAAAATCTCTAAGCACAACTTTTCAGCTATCGCGCTGCAAGCGCCAGTCGCAACTGACCTTCGCACACTGGGTGCCTACCTAAAAATCGTTACAGATCTGGAACGTATCGGGGACTTAGCTGTAAATATTGCAAAAGCCGTCATTCGTTTAGAAAAAACAAAGCAAACACTGCCTCTTTTTGATATTATCCATATGTCCAATGAAGTAAACAACATGATGGAGCTTGTCATTCATTCATTCCTATCCGAAGACATCAGTGAACTACGTTCATTGAATGAAAGGGATGATATAATCGACTCCTTGCACCGACAAAATGTAGAAAAAATCGAAGAAGCGCTTGAGGCACAACCGCATAATTTTAAAGAAGCCATTCAATACATTAAAGTACTGCATGCTTTGGAACGTATCGGGGATCATGTTACCAATATCGGAGAATGGACCATATATATGAAAGTGGGCAATATCGTTGAACTGAATCATTAATTCATTAAATTAAAGCAAAGCAGTTCTTCTGAATCATCAGAGGAATTGCTTTTTATTTATCTCGCAAATTCTCGATATCCTGCTTGTCATTGCCGCTGTAGCAAGTGTACAAAAGCCAGAACGAAAAAAAGCCTGAAAGTGTGTAGTGAACATTCGCCCAAAACATTTTCACAATTTCAACACAACCTGTTAGTATAATGAGGATGTACAATCATCAGAACACATCAGATTATAGGAGGAAAGAAGCTATAACTATGAAAAAAATAGTCATCTTTCTAATAGCTGCACTTATGATGATGACCACACAAGTGTCTGCCCATTCCCGCCTGGTAGACAGTTCGCCTAAAAGCGGAGAAATCATCACAAAGCCTGTGCAGGAAATCGCAATAACATTCAGTGCGAACATCGAGAAAGTAGGCAAAATAGAAATTAAAGATGAACAGGGAACCAATATTCCGGTAAGCAAGGTTGATGCTGGCGGCACTACATTAAAAGCGATACTGGATAAACCACTTCCAAATGGAGCCTATACGGTAAACTGGATGAATATCGGGGAAGATGGGCATAGCCTACGAGGTGATTTCTCCTTCCAGGTAAATGCACCGAAGGAAGAACCAAAGGCGGAGAATCCGGGGCAACCGAAAGCTGGCGAACAGTCTGCAACGCAGCCAACCGATTCACAAGCAACAAGCCCAGCGGCTGATGGACAATCAAACACCCCTCTGTTCATCGGCATTATTATCGCTGTCATTCTGCTTGCGGTAATTGTTACTTTCATTATTCGTAAAAAGCGCTGATAAATACACAAAACCCGGAATTCGGCTTTCAGCCGCTCTTCCGGGTTTCTTCTATTCTTCTTCCCTTTGGCACAGGCTCTCGATAACCTCATACAAAAGCGATGCGGCAAGCTTTACTGTACGCCCGTCTTCGTCCAGCTCTGGATTAATTTCAGCAATATCAAAGCTGGTCACTTTCCGATTTTGGATAGCCGCTTTCATTAGGCGTCTCAGTATCTTCGGTTCCAGACCAAATGGCTGCGGTGCACTGACACCAGGTGCCCAGCTCGCATCCAGTACATCACTGCATAGTGTAAGCATAACCGCCTCATTTGCATCCATAAACGCTTGAATTCGCTCTATTATATGTTCCGGACCAAATGAATAAATTTCATCTTCACGAATATATTCGCATCCATACTGTTCCGCCGTTGCAAACAGATGCTTTGTATTGCCGCTTTTTTGAATTCCGACACACATATAGCGGAGCGGTTTATTCTCTGCAGCAAGCTCGTCTCCAATCTGCCGAAACATCGTACCTGAGCTTACGGTTTGGTCATACGGACGCATATCAAAATGCGCATCAAAATTAAGGATTCCGATTGATTTTTGATTTTTCAGGTGTCGCTTCTCACCCACATAATGTCCGTATGCCACCTCGTGTCCACCACCAATAATGATAGGAAATATATTCGCATCCAGCATTTTTTTAACTGCCTCTCCCAATTCATCCTGTGCTGCTTCCAATTCTTTATCATCGCAGCTTACATTTCCAAAATCATACAAAACCACTGAATCGTCAAAATGCCAAGGAAAAGAGGCCAATGCTTCGCGAATCGCATCAGGGGCCTTATACGCACCCACCCTTCCCTTATTTCTGCGCACGCCTTCATCACATCTGAAACCAATAAGTCCAATGGCCATACCTTTGTGCTTTACATTAAATGACAATACATCCTCTATTCTAACAATCTGATGCAGCCTGAACATATTTACTTCCGTCTCACTGTCTATTCTTCCCGTCCAGCATTTTTCGTCTGTTACTGTATACATTCGTATCTCCTCTTTCTTTTGTATATACATCTGATTTGATAAATCAACACATGTTTTTGGTGGAGGCAAGAAAAGAAGGAAGGGCGATGGGCGGTTGGAAAAAGGCACGCTGGTCTTCCTTCTGCTGGAGCGCAGGGCGCATCCATCCCCTTCTTTTTTCCGAATCTTCTCCTTCCAACCACATTCCCCTGTCAAAATATCAAGTGTAATTTATATAGAAGAATATCTTGTTTCTTTTACTGCTGTAAAGCGGTTTTACATTTGCGCACTTTCTTGCGAAGCCCCTTGTATTCACTTTACAATATAAACAATATTCACTCTATCTATAAAGTGAAAATATTATGATTATGTAGGATTTTTCCCTGTCTTGAAGAGGATATCTTGTACGGGTAAGGCAGATAAATCACCTGCCTCACTTTTCTTCATTACTGGCTTATTACCGTGAAAGCAGGCTACGGTTGTAAGCAAAAAGCATTGTACTGGCAAACGACATATCTGAAAGCGCATACTTTAATATTCATAAAGGAGAGGAGCAAATGGAATATATCGCTAAAATTTGTCCTAACAACTGCGAGAAAGAAATCAATCGGGTAAAAGAGAAACTTAGGCAGTTACCTGACATTGAGATCGTTGACGACTTTTGTGTGCTTTATTGTGGTCAATGTCTTGTACAGCCCTTCACCTTACTTAATGGTAAGAACATTGCTGCCGATAATGCGGAAGAGCTTCTAGAAAAAATCGTTACACACATGGAAGAAGCAAAAGCCAAGTGTTAATTCATTATAGCGACCGCACTATTTTCCCCGGTCGCTTATTTATCCATTTTACGTCTCAATGCATGTTGCTTTGAAAAGCTTGTTCCACATTTTCAGCTATTTTCATTTCGTTGTAATTTTGCTCCATCATAAGTACTGGATTGATGGAGCATATACAAATTAATTCGCATAAAAGAATTAGCATTTCTGAATGGTTAAAAGTGGACATATTCCTCCAATCTTCTTACTTATCTTGTTTTACTTGTGCTGTGTACTCCTGAATACGAGAAAAACCATGCTTCCAATTTAATTCAACCGCATTTAGGGCTAATGGCAGATTTTTTTGTTCTAACGCTTCTATCATCTGCGTGTGTTCATCACAGGAAAGATGGACGTCTGTTGCCTTATCAAAATAGTATAGTTCTAATCGTCTTAACTTTTGTTTCACTCCTAGAAGAATTCGCTTAAGCTCTTTATTTCTGGAAAGCTCAATGTACATAGAGTGGAATTCATTATCTGCCTCTAAAGCCTTTAATTTGTCTCCTTCTTCAAGTGCACTCTTAAGTTTTTGATTGATTTCTACCATCATTTGCAGATGCTGACTGTTTATTTGTTCAAAAGCCTGTTCCAAAGCCAGCCTTTCAAGGGACCATGCAATAGAGTAAAGATGGAATGTATCATGAAAATCGATAGGAGATACAGTAGTAGAACGATTAGGCTTGGTTTGCACGAACCCCTCATCTTCTAGCCGTAACAAAGCTTCCCGTATAGGCGTTCGACTTACACCCAATTGTTCTGCCAGCTCCTTGTCACGTAACTGTTGACCAGGCCCAAGCTTCCCCTGTATAATCCAGTCCCGTAAAATGATGTATGCTTCTTCACGAACAAATGTACGTCTGAGTTTTTCATTAGAATGTGAAAGAGTCATCATTAAAGCCTCCTTGACAAAATATCGGTTATGCTATTCATCAGCATGTAATATATCACATATCAGTATGAAATTCTATTTATTTTCTTAGGACGTCTATATAGAAATCACTTGACACAGTAACAAAAGTTCAGGCGGTTGGAAGGAGGAGATTCGGAAAAAAGAAACGGGGGGATACGCTCGTATCATTGATACCACTTTAAAACATACTAAAAACAATGGACAGATTATTGTGGACTGGAATACGAATACAACAAGATTAAAGCAGGGGATGTTGCATGTTTGAAAGTCTGCAAACAAAAAACAAATGGAAACAATTATTCTGGATTGTTGCCGGAGTGAATGCTGGTGTCGTCATAGGAATAGTATGGTTGATTTTTCTTCCTTCTTCTGACATCAATATGCCCCCCATACAAGAGCTAAATGAAAAAAGATCCGAATTCACCGTATCTTCTACTAAACAAAATTTGAATCAGTTAATGAACAGCTACCTTAAGACATTGCCGAAAAATGCGTCTGCTTATACAGTTTCTTTAGGCGAAGACGTCCAATTACAGGGATTTATCGATGCTTTCGGAAAAAAAATCCCCCTTATTGCAACGTTTGAACCCATCGTGCAAAAAAATGGCGATCTTATACTGCGGCAAAAATCAATTATGATCGGCAAACTTCACCTGCCAAAAAGAGCCGTGCTTGAATATATACGGGACAATTACCACATGCCTGAGTGGATTCGCGTGAATGTGGATCGAGAAAATATATACATAGCTGTTACGAAGATGAAAACAAAAAGCGACTTTAAAATAAAAGTAAAAGAATTTGACTTCAAACAAAATAAATTAACCTTTATCATCCTAGTTCCAAATAAAACGTTCGGTTTTTAAGCATATTAATGCAACTATGTATAGAAATATTTTCGGGTTGTGGGAACTTCCATTTTTCCGCAACCCGTTTGATATACGATGATAACTTCGCTTTACATTCTCCGTTCATATACTGCTTTCTCTAATCGAAGCATTGCCTCTTCCAGCACGGCTCGTGAGCAGCCAAAATTAATCCGTTGGAAACCTTCTCCTCCTGTGCCAAACGAAGCTCCATCGTTGAATCCGAGGCGAGCCTCTTCCACTATGAATCGTTTCAATTCGCCTGCGGAAAAACCAAACTCGCGAAAATCTAACCATCCAAGATATGTTGCTTCTGGGATTCGCATCTGTATTTGGGGTAACCTCTCTTGTAAGAATCGTTCTATATATGTTGCATTTCCTTTCAAATACACAAGCACTTCTTCAAGCCATTCCTCTCCTCCCTTATAGGCAGCAATACATGCTTCAATGCCAAAAAGATTAATATGATCAGTTCCGGCTTTCCTAACCGAGGCTTTTAACCTTTTCAGCAACCCGGTATGCTCAGTGAATGCAATCGAGGTAAACAGTCCCGCTACGTTGAACGTCTTGCTCGGAGAAAGGAAAGTAATGCATCTTTTGGATGCCTCTGGACCGAGTGAGGCAAAAGGAGTATGTGTATTTTTTTCATATACAAGGTCCGCATGAATTTCATCCGTCAGAATGATGATGTCATGTTCGACACAAATTGCCGCTACATGTGCAAGCTCTTCTTTTGTCCATACCCTTCCTACAGGATTATGAGGACTGCATAAAATCAGCAGCTTCGTCCTATCATCGATTTTACTTCGCAAATCTTCGAAATCCATCACATAGTATCCATTCTGTTCACGCAATGGATTCTCGATAACATAACGGCCACGGCTTAACGCAACTTTGAAAAAGGGCGGGTATACAGGTGGTTGTACAATGATTTTATCTCCGGGCCGAGTGAATGCTTCTACCGCTGCATGCAAGCCCGATATAACACCCGAGACAGCCGTCATCCACTCAGGTTGAACCTGTATGTTGAAGCGGTGTGCCATCCATTGGGAAGCTGCCTCGAAAAGTGCTTGTGGCGTCCCCGGATAGCCATATACCGGATGCTTGGCACGTGCAACTAATGCTTCTACTACACATGGCGGAGAAGCGAAATCCATATCGGCCACCCATAACGGCAAAACATCTTCCGTACCGAATATACTTTCAAGATAATCCCATTTAGCGGAATTTGTATCCGTACGGCTGATTGCTGCATCAAAATCATATTTCATGGATAATGTACCTCCTCCATCTTTTAATAATCTATATTGTTGTATTTTCCAGCAAGATATGCAATATCCTTGTTTGAGGAATACTTTTTTTATTATTTATACGTAGTATTTTTATACTATATTATTCGTAAATTACAGTCGCATTGAACAGCATCGACTCAAGGGTGTTGATTATCCAGTATGATCCAGAGTAGATCGTCATCACACCGTGCCCCAAACGGGCGTCGGTTCGTCTCCCGCACCGTAATACCCAGATGTTTTGCCGGTCCGGCCCTGGCGCCACAAAGCGGCCGTGTCTCTTCCTCGTGAGAAAGACGAGGGAACACGCCGACGCGTGCACCTTCTTTCTTCCACCTTATGGATAATCAACAGATATGATATTGCTCATCTTTACAAATCTATAAAAGTAGATATAATGATGGGTATGGAACCTTTATTGATTTATAAAGCCTTGTCTAATGAGACGCGTTGCCAAATTATGCAATGGTTAAAAAATCCAGAGAATTTTTTTGATGAACAGCCCTATTTACAACAGGGGCTGAATTTTCGCATTGGTGTATGCGTAGGAGATATTCAGTCAAAATCGGGGCTTGCACAGTCTGTTATCTCAAGTTATTTGTCAACCATGCAAAAAGCTGGTTTATTGGAATCAGAGCGAATTGGAAAATGGACGTACTATCGTCGAAACGAAAAGACAATCCAGCAATTTGCCGAATACGTCCAAAATAAACTATAGACAGAAAGGAGTTTTTTTCGCTTTACATATCTACAATTCTGTATATGAATATAAATGGAGGTATACATTTTAATGAAAAAGGTTCATTCTTCACTTATTATTTTTTTGGCTTTAGGTGTGTTTGGCATTATTACAACGGAAATGGGTATTATAGGTGTTCTCCCCCAGATCACTCAAAAATTTCATATATCGACCTCACAGGCCGGGTATCTTGTAAGTATATTTGCTTTGATCGTTGCCATTTCAGGCCCGTTCCTGACATTACTTGCTTCCGGCATTAATCGTAAAGTCATTCTATTAACCGCTGTTCTTATGTTTGCAATATCAAATATTGTTTATGCCTATACAACCAAGTTCGAAGTGATGCTAGCATTTCGGATTCTCCCTGCTATTTTTCATCCTGTCTTTTTTTCAATTGCCCTTGTGACCGCTGCCCAACTCGTTCCCCCGGAAAAAAGCAGCAAAGCGATTACAAAGGTTTTCGCCGGAATAACCGTTGGATTTGCTTTTGGCGTGCCTTTGACATCTTATCTCGCGGAAAAAATTTCGCTAGAAGCTGCTTTCCTGTTTGGAGCCGCTGTGAGTATGATTGCCTTCATAGGGATCCTTGCCTGGCTTCCTTCCATGCCTGTTAAGGAAAAAATGTCTTTTAGCAAGCAGCTTGGCATATTGCGCAAACCTGAATTGTGGTTAACCATCATAGCCGTTATTTTCATCTTTGCAGCTATGTTTTCTGTGTACAGCTACTTTGCCGAGTATCTTGGACAAGTAGCTCATATGAACGGATCATGGATTAGTATTATGCTGATGGCCTTTGGTATCACTATGATTGTTGGGAATTTTTTATTCGGAGGCTTTTTGCACAAAAGCATGACAAAGACCGTTCTCATATTTCCTCTGCTATATGCGGCCGTTTACTTATTTACTTATTATCTGGGGTCTTATGTCTTTCCGATGGCGGTCATCGTATTCATTTGGGGGGCCGTGCATTCCGGGGGGCTTATTGTCAGTCAAGCCTTGTTGATGACTGAGGCGAAAGAAGCTCCTGAATTCGGCAACAGCTTGTTTGTCTCATTTTCCAATGTTGGCATTACTGTAGGGGCTTCTATCGGTGGTTGGTTTATTTCTTACTTGGGCATACATCAACTCATCTGGAGTGGCATTATGTTTACATTACTTGCTTTCTTATTGATCATAATAAAAATGAAAATTTCCTAATCAAATAGGAAGAAAGTAAATGTACGCTGAAAAAAGGATTCCTGCACCTAGAGGATATGGAGTCCCGGAGAGGCAAGCTGCGCGTTTAGTCATTCAAGAATCCTGTTGCTTTAGCTGTGAGAGTGTAAATAACCGTATAAATCCTCGAATTCAGCCAAATTACCCCGTTTTCGGGGATTTTTCTTTTTGGGAAGATGTTCAGCCGCACACCCATCAAGCCAAGTTAATCCCATATCATAAAGTGAAAAAATTAGCTATTCTTTCTATAAATAGCCAGCCTTTCATGCAACTGCTTATCCACGTCCAGCTTGAAAAGAAGGATATAAAGTCATTCCGCCATCAGCAAATAACGTAATCCCAGTTACATAGCTAGCTTGTGAGGAAGCAAGCCACGCTGCAACAGCGGCAATCTCTTCTGGTTTCCCGATATATCCCATTGGAATCATACTTTCAACATCAGCACGTTTTTCTGGATCTGCAAATTTTTCAGCATTAATTGGGGTGTTAATAGCACCTGGCCCAATATTGTTTACGCGGATTCCTTTTGGCGCATATTCCAATGCTAATGTTTCTGTCATTAACTTAATGCCACCTTTACTAGAAGCATAGTGCACAAACAATGGCCATGGAATTTTCTCGTGAACACTGGACATGTTAATAACTGTTCCTTTAATATCATGCTCTACAAAATACTTAATTGCTTCACGGCTTCCTAAAAAAGCACCTGTTAAATTCGTATTGATTACTTTATTCCAATCACTTAACGGCATTTCATGTGATGCTACCGGATTTTCTATACCTGCATTATTAATCATAACATCCAATGTGCCAAACTCCTTCACAGCTGACTGAATTAGATTTATCACGTCAGCTTCAACTGTGACATCACCTTTTACAGTAATGGCTTCTCCACCTGCTTTTTTAATCTCTTCTACTACAGCGTTTGCCTCTGTTTCGTTTGAGCGATGATTAACCACAACTTTCGCTTTTTCCTTCCCAAAGCGAATTCCCATCGCTTTCCCGAGTCCTGTTGCCGCACCTGTAATAACAACAACTTTTCCTTCTAAATCTGGATACATAACTTAGTCCTCCTTCTTATCCTTTTGCAATTCCTAACATAATTCCAGCTGCGATAATCAAAATAATCCCAATTATAATCGCGATAAATTGACGTTTTGTTTTTTTCTCACCTAATATAAAAATTCCACCTAGGGTCGAGATCACAATTCCCATTTGTGAAAGAGAAAAACTTGTTGCTACACCTACGCGTGGCTGTGAGATAAATAAAAACATATTTCCGGCTGCCCATATTAGACCTGGGATAATATTTCGAATTGCATATTTATTAAATGGCTTATGCTTAATTGTTAGCAGAATACCACCTAATACCATTCCAATTGCCTGCGGGAATAAAGCAGACCATCCATTTATGTTAAATAAGCGTATCACCACTACGTATACTAAATAACCAAAGGTTGAAATCAGTAAAATTAAAATTCCTTTTTTTAAATTTCCTGCTTGTTCTTTCTGTTTTTCTTCTTGATTTTGAAGTGATGTAAGAATGATTCCAACAATGATACAAATAAGTGCAAGAACACCTAATATAACAGACATTGTTGTCGACCATTCATGAAACACAATAACTCCAAATAAAGCAGTTGAAACTAGTTGCAGCCCTGTCGAAATGGGCATTGTTTTTGAAACTCCCATTAGATCAATACTTTTTAATTGATTCGCCTGTCCCAGTGCCCAAAATAAACCTGATACAATTCCCACACCGATAATTACAGGCGTTAACACAGGCTTTACAAAAATATAAATACCTATGGAGAAAATAAGTGCGCCCAAGGTTGTCCCAAGTGTTTGACTATAAGGTCCACCACCAAGCTTGACATTAAACAGCACAATACTTCCCCAAAACAGAGATGGTAAAATCGCTAAGATGATATCCATTTTTTAACCTTTCTGTATTAAAGTTCATAATCATCTGTGTTTCTTATTATTCTCCATACTCTCCCGAAAGGGATGCGAGCATGATTTCAGTACAAGAATCAAAATCATGCCGCTTTATTTTTCTATCCAAATAAAGATGCCAGAATTTTTTTCACTTCAATAGCTTTGTTCATTTCCTTTCTTTACCCATTCAGCTACTGTGACAACACGTTTAGCTTGATGTTTCACTGCATTTTGATAAGCTTCTTTATCCCCAACAATTTGATTGTTTTGATCAACAGATACACTTGTGCCATAAGGATTTCCCCCAGCAGCAAACAAAGAAGCATCCGTATATCCTGGAGCAACCACGATAGCCCCCCAATGGTACATGGTGGTGTATAAATTGAGGATGGTTGCCTCTTGGCCACCATGAGCGTTTTGAGCGGAAGTCATCGCGCTCACCACTTTATTTACTGTTTTTCCATGGAACCAAATACCACCTGTCGTATCTAAAAATTGCTTCATTTGGGCAGCGACATTTCCAAATCGAGTGGGCGTACTGAATATAATCGCGTCGGCTTCAACGATATCATCGGGCGTAACAACCGGAATATTTTTAGTGGCTTCCACATGGGCTTTCCAGGCCGGATTGCCATCAATGACAGCTTGTGGAGCGAGCTCCTGAACCTTATAGATCTTCACTTCGGCTCCGACTTCCTTTGCTCCGTTCGCAGCCCATTGAGCTAACTCATAATTCGTTCCGGTGGAGCTATAATACACAATTGCAAGTTTGACGGACATGATAAGCCCTCCTTAAATAGTTGGTCATATGAACACTCCCTGCGTTTTCGCTCATGTGCCAGCTATTGATGTTTTTCACCATCCATAATTGACCGTGAAACGCGATTCTGCTGTATATACGTGAAACTGCTTTTTATTTATTATTACCTATGCACAGTGTTTTTTAACCCTATAACAAGGCATCAATAGAATCAGAACCGTTCCAACGAGAGCCACTCCGAAGTGAACAAGCTGTAATGCTATCTTCAAATCCAAGTTACCTACATTCTTCCCCAATTAAACACTTATTTGAACCGTCGATTCTCAAAAATGAAATAGCATAGTTAAATTCAATTTAAAAAATGTGAAAGGAACAAAATGAAGCCATTCGAAGACAGCGAATTTATCAAATTCGTAATACGGCCGCGGAGATTTATTTAGAAAAAGGCATGAATATGGAGATGGGTGATATTGCCAGGAAGGCTGGATTAGGCCGGGGAACCGTATATCACTATTACAACAACAAAATAAGTCTGATTGAGGATTTACTAATTGAGGCGTTTGAAGAAGCACAAAAAATTACAATGGAGACATTGAACACAAATGAATCACCGTTAATTCGATTGGAACAATACGCAAAATGCCAGCTTAGAAGTTGGATTAAACAACCATTTGTATTTATTTTGTTTAAGAATTTGTTTCAATCTGAGCCCATTCCTATCCAAAATTATGATGAACTGCTAAATAATTTCCAGACCCACTTGTATAGTCCTGTTACCCAGGCAATAGAAGAAGGGATTCATTCCGGCCAGTTCGTGTCCATTCAATCCGAAACGCTTGTAAAGCTATTCTTTGGAACTTTGATTGGAACTGCGACCTCTTATATTGGAAAAAATAATGATTTGGATGAAGCGGACCGTCCTAACTGGATTGATGACGTTATTACCGTACTATTTAAAGGATTGAAAGCTTAAATGCAAACCAAAGGAGAAGCCCCAGCATGATTACGATAAAAAGTGGACGAGAAATCAATATGATGCTTGAAGCAGGAAAGATTGTAGCCGCCTGTCACAAAGAAATTGCAAAAAGAATCAAGCCAGGTATGACTACACTAGAAATTGATAGTTTTGTTGAAAAATATTTAGCTAAATTTGGCGCAACGCCTGAACAAAAAGGGTTTAATGGCTATCAATATGCTACCTGTGCCTCCGTTAATGATGAGATTTGTCATGGGTTTCCCACCCATAAGCCACTTAAAGACGGCGATATTGTAACTATTGATTTTGTCGCCAACTTACATGGCGGTTTGGCTGATTCAGCCTGGACCCATACAGTAGGTACTATTTCTAACGATGCGAGCCGTTTATTAAAAATCACAAAAGAATCGATGTATAAAGGTATCGAGCAAGCACTAATTGGAAATCGCATAGGAGATATTGGTCATGCGATACAAACATATGTGGAAGCCGAAGGTTTTTCTATTGTAAGAGATTTTACCGGACATGGCATAGGAAAAACCATACATGAGGACCCTCCTGTTCCCCATTACGGTAAACCGGGTAAAGGGCCTAGGTTGAAAGAGGGAATGGTAATAACCGTAGAGCCAATGGTTAATCTAGGTTCATGGCATTCAAAAATGGATGCAAACGGATGGACGGCAAGAACAATCGACGGGAAGCTTTCCGCACAATATGAACATACAATTGCCATTACGAAGAACGGACCACTAATTTTGACAAAGCAGGAGTGATGTAAGAAAGAATTTTATTGAATGTATTTAACCATAAACCGGGAACCCCAAATAAAGGCTCCCGGTCATACACGAAGCATTTATAACGATTGCTGTATAAAATTCCAGTCTATTTGAAGATGTTCGCTGTATTTCTTCAGGCGGGAAAGCACACGCTCAGCCTCCTGCCCCCTAAGCGGGGTAGGCTGATAATTATTCCGTTCTTTAACGGAGGAAATTGATGTTGGAATGACTTTGCATTCCTTTTTTTCAGTAATTTTCCCATTTTTAATATGAAACGTTTGCTGAAATATAAACGTATCTTTATCGGTCGGATTTCGATTTCCTCCGAATATGAAATTACCGAGACTATAGACAATATATTTGCCCTTATATTCTTCTATTCCCTGAATAACATGCGGATGATGACCCAGCACCAAATCAGCACCGCTATCTATCGCATGCCGGCCAAGCGCCATTTGTGTAGCGTTTGGATAATTGCTGCGTTCCACTCCCCAATGAAAACTGACGATCACAATTTGTGTTCCTTTAGCACGAAGCTGTGCAATATCATTATCAATTCGAGTGCGCAAGGCAACTGTATTGTCCCATCCTTCATATCCTAAAGCCCCGACCTTAACGCCTTTAATATTAGTCATATACGTATGCTCATAGCCAAAAAAACCTATGTTATGCTTCTTCAAATTGTTGATGGTATCCTCATACCCCCGCTGCAAATAATCATGTATGTGATTGTTTGCAATATTCACTGCCTCAATGCTCCCCATACGTAATATTTGGGCATTTTCCGGAGCACCTTTGAAACGAAATTGCTTTGCTGCCTTCACCTTTGCTTCGGTAAGCGTAGTCTCCAGGTTTACAATTGTAAGGTCATCTTGGTTAAAGATATCTTTTACATTTTGCGGAAAGAAAAGATGCCCGTTTTTTTTCAATTCATGATTGAAGCTATTAGGGTATGGGAAGCTTTCATCAGTTCCAATCGTTACATCCCCAGCAGCGCTAACCGTAATTGTTTTTGCTTCTTCGCTTAGTGAATTATTTTCAGGTAAAAGGGTATTCGGCTTTTGTTCCGACTCCACTTTATCCGATTTCGGTAAAGCACTGTACGCCTCCCTTGTCTTACCTGAGGGCTTCGCTGCCTCTGCCTCATTATCTTTTTTATAACTTAGCAGCATGGCACATGTCACAGCTCCGCACAAAGATATCGATAAAATTATTTGTACACACAATAATTGCAGGCGATTCAAATTCGTTCTCCCCCATTTTTATACTTTCTCCTCGTTTGATTTGTTTTCTCTATTCCTTTTTTATGTTTATTCCGTACTGAAAAACACACATAAATTATAGGCAACAAGACGATAGCATACAAGAAAATGTTTCCATCCTATTTCAATACAATATTCTCCGTCTATATGTTCATCGTGCTTATGTCTACAATCATATTGCTTGCAACAACAAATAAAAGGCTCTCTTTTTCCTATTAAACCGGTAGACAAACTTAATATATTGATGGTATAGTACATGACAATATAATATCTATAGTGGGAAAGAAAGGGGTTCATGTTTGATGAGAGAATTATTGAAAGAAGTGGCCCGTGGAAAGAAAGGGGCTAAAAATCTATCCTATGAACAATCTTTACAAGGGGCTAAAATGATTCTATCTGGAGAGGCTACTCCGGCACAGACTGCTGCATTTTTTGTAGCAGAACGTATTAAAATGGAGACCGCAGACGAACTACTGGCGTTCGTTGAAGCATTGAGGGAACATAGTCTAAAACACGCTGTACCACAAAGCATAGATTGTGCGGGACCGTACGACGGCAGGAAAAAATCGTTTTTTGCTAACTTTCCGGCCGCATTCGTAACGGCTGCATGCGGCGTGCCGGTTACTCTGCACAGCGGCGATCCTTTACCTCCCAAGTGGGGAATTACCCTCTCCGATATTCTCAATGCCCTTAGTATACAAGCACGGGGACACGAACAAGCCTTCGTTGAAGCATCGCATGAAAGCGGTGTACTATACGTTCATGCCGAGACCTGGAATGATGGCTTGGCGCGTTTACGTCCGCTGCGCGAAGAACTAGGCTTTCGAACAATGCTGAACACGGTCGAGAAATTACTGCGTTACTCCAATGCTCCCTATATGGCGGCCGGAGTCTTTCATGGTACGGTATTTGAAAAAATGGCCGAAATGATGACACGGTTAGGCGTGGCACGTGGTATCGTTGTTCAAGGAATGGAAGGATCAGAGGATGTACCCGTGCACCAACGTACCCGTACCCTGTTAGTAAGCAAAGATTCACATGAATTGTTCATCATCGATCCGGAAGCATTAGGCCTGCAAACTGAGACACCTGAATTGGAATGGTCTCCAAGGTCGCAAGCAGCTATCGCTCTTGACGTTCTAAAAAATGAAGCACCCCTGCCTTTCTTTAATCTCGTATTGCTGAACAGCGCTATCCGCCTGTGGGTGGCAGAAAAGGTTCCTTCAATCGAGGCTGGAATTAAAGCCGCGAAAGCTTCCTTGACAGAAGGACACGCGCTAGAAAAATTTGAAGCTTGGAGAAGCATTGTGCAACAGCATCAAACTCTAACCTCCTAAATTAAATATCGATCTTCTAAGACCTTCTTTCTGGAAGGTCTTTTTATTTTTAACCTATCCGAAACACGAGCTTTAGCATTCTTTATAGGTAAAAAAGGGCAATAAATGTACGAGCATAATCCATGCCAATAAAGTAAATATGAATATACTAAAATGAATCGAAAGGAGGGATAAAATGAAAGAAAAGCAATTCACTAGGACTAAGGTCAATCAAGGAAAGAAGAAAAACATACATGTAAAATGCAAAAATCCTTGTGAAATCGGACCGCTAACTGTACAGGAGCGTCGTAAAAAGGCCTATCATGTTCGTCAGAAAGCAGCCTATTCACAAAAGAACCGTCCTCATGCGGATCACCCCTGTAATGGCGATGAAAGTTTATTCTCAAATAAAATTGGTAATTATTCTAAGGGATTGCCACACAACCATTTAGGTGAGGTTAATCTTAAAGCCTATAAAGCCTTAATTCACTCGTTAAGGACAGGGAAGCCGGGTGATTTTGAATCCATACCTCTAGGAGGTGTTGTCAAGTTCTCTAATCCGCAAGCCGCTTATGCATTCGATTTGGTCGGACCTGATAGTCATCATTTAGGGATTATGGCACCACCGCCCTTCAGCAGTTCCTGGGAAGCGAGTGAGATGGCCGAACTTTACTGGCAAGCACTTACCCGCGATGTTCCTTTCACAGACTACAACACCAATCCACTTACTGTAATGGCCGCATCTGATTTATCCACATTTTCAAAATTCAAGGGGCCTAAAGTTAATCAGGTAGTCACTACCGATACCTTGTTCCGTGGAAATACACCCGGCGACCTAATAGGACCATATATCTCTCAATTTCTATGGAAGGACATTCCTTTCGGAGCCACAACGATTGTCCAGCGATATCGCACGACGGTGGCGAATGATGACCATATGACCTCATATGAAGAATGGTTAAACATTCAGAATGGTTTGCCTCCAGCCGCAAAGAACACATTTGATTCTACACCCCGTTATATTCGTAACAGTCGTGATTTGAGCGGATGGGTTCATAAGGATTTTACCTACCAAGGTTTTCTTGCCGCCTGTTTAATTCTACTCAGTTTTGGAGGAGCAGCTCTTGATCGAGCCAATCCCTACTTGCTTTCACGAACCCAGGACGGATTTATCACTTTCGGTGCCCCGCATATTCTGGATTTAGTAGCTAAAGCAGCACGAACAGCGTTAGAAGCCGCCTGGTTCCAAAAATTTCTAATCCATCGTCGCCTGCGCCCCGAAGAGTTTGGAGGTCGTGTACACAACCATTTGACGGGCGCTGCCAGCTATCCAATCAACACAGAATTGCTTTCCTCACAAGCGATTTCCCAGGTTGTCAACAAATTTGGTACCTATCTTTTGCCCATGGCCTATCCAGAAGGATGCCCCACTCATCCAGCCTATCCTGCTGGTCATGCCTGTATTGCAGGCGCGGCAGCCACTGTGCTAAAAGCTTTTTTCAATGAATCGTTCGTTATTCCCAATCCAGTTATAGTTAGCTCTGATGGCCTCTCCTTGCTCCCTTATCCGGAGTCTTCTTTAACAATAGGTGGAGAATTAAACAAACTTGCTGCTAATATCGCGCTTGGTCGAAATGCTGCTGGTGTCCACTGGCGCTCGGACGGAAGCGAGGGTCTAAAGCTAGGGGAAACAGTCGCCATCGGAATCCTTAAGGATTACAAGGCGACCTTTAATGAAAATTTTAACGGCTTCTCTCTTACCAAATTTAACGGCACTACAATAAAAATTAAATAGGTTCATAATGCAAGCTTCGAGATAAATAAAGGTAGACTAACAATATGGATTATCCATCATTATCCTTGCTTTTAGTTTACCATAATGTTTTTTTGTTAATTAAGCTTTGTTGCCGATATGTTAGCCTGCAAAATTTTAAAATGTGCGGAATCTATGAAAATTGGACGTCGGTTTATACCATGATACAGATGCTCGCATAATGTAATAAAAAGGAGAGGACAGGCATAGAGAAGCGTTGTATAGTCACTACCGTCCACAAACAGGTATCTTGACTTGTCTTTCCCTACCTTTTCCTGTGAGAAAGGGGGAAATGCTATGAATTTCCTGAAAAGCAGGAAGTTTCTCATCACCATTCTATCTATAGTGCTAGTCGCATTCAACGATCAATTCAATTTACACCTTTCCGCTGATCAAGTTACCGCTATTGCCAGCATTATCGTTAGCTATCTGCTTGGGCAGTCATATATTGATTCACGGAATGGAAGCAGTAATTCCTAAGCAAACAAGTCCGGATGCATTGATTTGCATCCGGACTTGTTCTATTAATCTTTTAAATTTTGTATGCCCTCATTGCTTTGCGAATTTCCTTCAATGACGGACGCTTACCGTACATCAGTACGCCAGTACGATAAATCTTCGCTGATAACCAACCGAAAAATACAATGGATACAAGCATGATAAGCCCCCCGATCCAGAACTCCCACCATGCCGGATTGCCTGCTCCGATTCGTAGCAGCATCGTTGTTGGCGTAAAGAATGGAATATATGAAGATACTTTCACCAGCATCGAATTCGGGGTGGAAACACTGAAGATTGCAATATAGAAAGCAGCCATCGACAGCATTGTAATCGGCATAATCGCCTGCGACAAATCCTCGGTCCGGCTCACAATGGAACCAACGGCAGCAGACAGCGTCGCATAGAGAAAATATCCTAGTACGTACAATATCAACCCACCGCCGACAACCGACCAATCGATCATAGAAAAGTCGAAGTTCAGCGACTTCAATGGCAGCGTATTATGTGGTAACAGTAAATTCACGATAATGACAGCAAGAAAAACTGCAATCTGGAATAGTCCGAGCAGGAACATACCGATAATCTTGCCAAACATCTGAGCAAGTGGTGACACACTTGTAATAAGAATTTCCATAATACGCGAACTCTTCTCCTGCGTTACCTCCGCTGCAATCATATTGCTGGTCATCATATTTGACATAAAAAACAGAATGATGAGAACCATAACGACAATGATAGAGACCGGGTTCTTTTCTTTCGTCTCTCCCGCTTTTGCAATGAGCTTTGAATCTACAGATACTGGCTGGCTTAACTCGGCCATTTGCTCTGCTGTAAGCGAATCTTTAACAAGCCACTCCGTTTTAATCAGTGTAAAGGCATTGGTCAGTGCCGCTTCTTCTCCCATGCCGAGTTCTTCTTTCCCATGGTATACAATCTTCGGAAACGCCCCGACCTTCTCTTCTTCCAACGTCAAATAGCCATCAAGCTTGCCAGCTTCCACTTCCTTGTTCAGCTCGACTTCAGAAGCATTGGGATACGGAACAATTTTAAAATCCGTTTTCTCCTGCTTCATAAAATGTTGCTCCAGTGACTTCTCAATGCTCGTAAACTTTCCTGGCACAAGACCGATAGACGCCGATTCATTATTGGAAAACAATGATATGATATAAGGCAAATTTACACCTAAACTAATAATAAGCGCTAAAATAATCGTCGTTACGATGAACGACTTTGTCATCATCTTTGTGCGTAGTGTAAACCTTACAACCGTCCATACATTATGCATTCGACTCACCCCCAACCGCCTTAATAAAGATTTCGTTCAATGTCGGCTCCTTCAACTCGAACTGCTGTACACTCGTCTGTGTCATTGCCACATGCAAAATGGTCTGGGCAACCGATTCATCCGTGATGCGTAACCGATAACCGTCATCCGTACGTTTCACATCACTAACACCGGTTATGTTCTGAAGTCCTTCCACTGGTCCACCCGTACGCAGGATGATATGTTCACGCGGATAATGCGACTTCAGTTCTCGTAACGATCCTTGCAGGACAGCGTTCCCCTTTTGCAAAATGGTAAGGTTGCGGCACAATTCCTCAACATGCTCCATTCGATGTGTAGAGAACAGGATACTTGTGCCCTGGTCACGCAGCTCCTTGACTGTCTCCTTTAGCAATTCTACATTCACGGGGTCAAGCCCACTAAATGCTTCATCCAGAATGAGCAGCTTCGGTTTATGAACAATAGAGGCGATAAAGCCAACTTTCTGCTGATTTCCTTTGGACAGCTCCTCAATCTTCTTATTATAATTCTCCGGTACATTGAATCGCTCCAGCCAATACTTCAGGTTGCTATCAGCTTCTTTGCGTGACATCCCCCGCAACTGGGCTAGATAGACAACCTGTTCGCTTACTTTAATCTTCGGATACATCCCTCTTTCTTCCGGTAAATAACCAAGAATACGGGACAAGCCTTCGTGGAACGGCTTACCATTATAACGGATGCTTCCCCCATCAGGATAGATAAGCCCAAGCACCATCCGCATCGTCGTTGTCTTCCCGGCACCATTTGCACCAAGCAGTCCGTAAATTTCTCCTTCATCCACTTCCAAACTCAAACTATTAACAGCGGTCTTATCACCGTACTGCTTTACGACTTCCTTTAACTGTAATGGCTTCATCGTTGTATGTTTCTCCCTTCGTCATTCAGCTCAATCAAATAAGCTAATATATCATCTAACTCCATACTTTTCGTCTGCAATGCTGGAATTTCATTCTTTTGCAAAAAAGCCTCCAGCTTTTCTGCATTATTGGAAATAAGACGTACGCCGTATCGCTCCTGAATCGCTTTTACAAGCCCAGGTACGCGGTCATAATCGTCTGCTTTACCGTCGATGAAAAACTCCTTCCAGGCATCAAACATCGCATCCTTCTCGACCATCTGCAACACCTGTCCTTTGTACATAAACAGGATGTAGTCGGCAAGACGCTTCACTTCTTCAATGCTATGTGTGGCAATGACAACCGAACGCTTGCCGTCCTGCAAATATGTGTGCATGTCATCAATCATCATTCGCCACGCCAAAGGATCTAAACCTGACGACGGCTCATCGAGCAGCAGCAATTCAGGCTGTGGACTCATGGCAATAATCAAATCCAGCTTTCTACGCATTCCCTTGGATAATTTATGAAGTTTCTTCTTTGGTGGTATTCCATATTTTGTCACATGGTGCTGATAGAACTGCCAATCCCATTTCGGGTACCATTGCGCCGTAAATGCCGCAAGCTGATCTGCTGTCCAATCGTTGTCATCTGAATTTGGATGTTCCCCGACGAACCCGATACGTGCTTTTAATGCAGCATCGCGATCCGATTGAATTTGCTCTTGAAAGATAGAAATTACTCCTCGATCAGGGTGAACGAAGCCCATACACATACTAAGTAATGTTGTCTTCCCTGAACCATTCGTTCCGACTATCGCCGTGACACAACCTTGCGGAATTTGAATGTTTAATGGACCGACTTGTATATTTTCACGAGTCTTTACGACATCTTGGAACAAAATAACATTGCTCTCTTTCATTACCGTCTCCCCCTCCTTACTCCGATTTCGCTTGCTCTGCATTCCACTTCCGATGAATCACATCTTGCAGGAGCTGCTCTAGTTCCCCTCTCGATATGTTGACCCGAATGGCTGCATCAACGGCTTCTTCTAAAGCTCGCTCCACCGCATGTCGTCGATAGCGATCCCGTTCCTCAACATGAACATGTGCAACAAATGTACCAGTCCCTTGCTTTGTTCGAAGCAATCCATCGTTCTCCAAATCTTGATACACCCTTCTTACCGTTATCACACTGCATTGCAATTGATTGGCAAATTCACGTATGGACGGAAGAAGCATTCCTCCTTCAAGATGGCCGCTTAAAATAAGCGCACGAAGCTGGTGTTTGATTTGGGCATACAGCGGTTCCGAACTGTTTTCATTAATCTGAATAGGCATAAACACCGCTACTAACCACCTCCTGCTCTGTGGATCCATGCTCTTTTCTAAAGCATTCTATACGATATCTCGTTTACGAATTCTATTTCTTGCTCCGGTGATACCAAGCATCAATGCACAAGCAATAACGCCTAAAGCCAGTATGGCGCTCAACCAAGGGTAATACTTGGCAACATGAATGACGGTTAACACGAGACTCCCTCCCGACAAGGCAATGAAAATCGAGATTACCGTGATTATACCGAGTGTAATGAAGATGCTTTTCATGTATTTCCTGCCGTTATAGCTTAGCTCCATCATGATATAAATTAAATTGATCATTATGGCAAGTGCAGTGAGCATGAGGGTGTAAGCGGCTATGGAAACCGGGGATAACTCCGCCCGAAGCTCGGTACTGAAGGTAGCCTGGATAAGAATGAAAATAAACATATTAAGCGCAAAGGCGACAGTCATCAGCATAATTCGCGACAGTGCAATCGTATGAATAGTAATCGGCAAGGTACGCAATTTCATCATCCATTTTGTATAAGAATCTTCTTGTAGATAACGCATCGATCTACGCGAGAAGAAAAAACCAAAATTCGGCAGTGTGACTAGATATATGAAATCCAGCAACCCGCTAAGGAATCGCAGCTTCTCCTCGTTTTCATTCAATAAGTGGTTGGTTAACAACAAACTCGTGGCACTCATATATACACTAAATAGTAAGGTAAAAACCACTCCCCATTTAAAGCGTATGAGGTCCGTTCTGACGAGCGCCCATGCTTCTTTATATTGCTTGCTCAATGTTCATCCTTCTTTCTGCGCCGGATTTATGATTTCTTATCGGTCGATATTCAGTGCAATCTATATACATCTGATTTGATAAATCAACACATTTTGGTTTATCAAGGGTGTTGATTATCCAGTACGATCCAGAGTGAATCGTCACCACACCGTGCTCCAAACGGGCGATAGCATACTATATGGCCATAAGCACTGTGCTTACTGTATATATCTTTATACACAGTATAATCACTGTGTTCATTTATTGTCAATGCTTAACTAAGATTCCAACACAAATCCATCGAGTTAAGGCTATATAATACTCCAAAATAGAAATAAGCTATTCTCTATGTACCCATCCACAAAGAGAATAGCTTATTTTTATCGTCACATAAGGGAGACTCCTCCAGCTGCCTTAGTAATACCCTGGCTTCCTCAATGTTGCCAAATACGACAGATCTGTCCATTAAAGTATTCAAACTCTCCTCTTCTATATACATCTGGTTTGATAAATCGACAAACTTTTGTGGTAAGAGGTAAGAAAAGAAGGAAGGGCGGTGGGTGGGCACGGTCGAAAAAGTTACGAATAAACTCGACCTGATCAATGGAAGAGCAAATTTTAACCTCCTCCTTTCCGTGGCTACCATTATCCATACATATATGCGCCCTATACACTGGGACAAGAGCTTAGCTTAAACAGACACCATTTTAGGCCCACACCCATACAATGATGAAGTGAACCTTCCCTCTTTATTCGGTAAAGAGGGCCAAAATGGAGGGCTACGAATGAAAAAATATAAGGAATCGGCGCTGTTTGAGCACCGTTTCTGGCTGCAAGTTCTTGGTGATCACGCCCGGTTTATCCACATGTCGCTCTCGGTAAGTGAGCAGCAGGAAATCAAGATGGCTACCGTGTTTATCCAGAGTTTCGATACGCTGTTGGAATATGCACGTAAAAAAGATATATCGCGAGTGGAGCTTATTACTCTAACCCGGCAGGCATCCGAATGGACGGGGCGGTTACGCGAATATAAGCTTCATCTTTTACGCAGACATATAGCTGGAAGCATTGCTCTTCATCTCTCTCCTACATTTTTGAATCATATGGTGAATGAACTTGATGAATATGTACGCATCCTTTCCTATCTCATACAGGAGCAATGTCCTCCGGTATGCCATCCCGTGCATCACCATCTCTTATGGCTACAGGATGCAGTAGGGCATGCGGCAACAATTACATGTGAGGTAGACCAGGTGGAACGGGATATTAAGGAACGAAGTAAAACTTTTACTAAACATTTTGAGGATTTATATAGCAAAGCGGTGGAATTCGCCGGATATTTGCGGGCCCGTCTTCCCCAATTTCCGGCCCTTGAACGCTTCAATAAACAAGTAGAGCTGGAGATGTTTGTATTTCTTCAGTTTCTGAAAGAGATTGAAGAAATGGATATTCATGTGTCATTGCTAGGAACGCTTTCTCCGCTTATACCAGATCATATGATGCGAGAGGAATGCTACTATTTGACCAAACTGGCAGAAATATCAAACGTAAAACAACCCGACTGCCGTCCGGATAAACCAAGAATCAAATACAAATAATCAAAAAAGCAACCTTTCTCTAGCAGTCAGACCGAAAGCGGAATGGCTGCTTATTTGTAGATTTCTTTAAAAAAACATGATATAGTTCGAATATATAAAATATTCGAGCGAGCGTTTGCTCATTATAGGATAGGAGCTGCATGCTATATGTCTATTTCTCCCATTCATTTTTTCCAGCGTTCTTTTCCCAGTGCTAACATGGTATTACTGCAAGGTAGACAACCCATTCTTGTTGATACAGGATTCGGTAGCGACATATCTGAAACCGAAGAGCTGTTGAGAGAAACTGGGGTCGCACCGGAAAATCTCTCGCTTATCGTCAATACGCATTATCATAGCGACCATGTCGGCGGCAACTACACCCTTCAGACAAACTATCGGATTCCTATTGCTGCGCACCGCTGGGAAGGTGAAATGATTAACTCACGCGATTGGGAGGCATGCAGCGCGGAATGGCTGCAGCAGCCAGTTGAACCGTACATGGTAAACCGCATGCTTTCTGATGGAGATGAGCTTGATGCCGGCGGTGTACCTATACAGGTTATACATACACCTGGACACACGCTGGGGCATATTTCCTTGTATGCTCCAGATCAGCAAATCTTGATCGCTGGCGATCTTTTTCATCAAAACGATGTAGGATGGATTAATGTTTTTCGCGAAGGAAGCGGAGCGATGCAGCGTAGCCTTATAAGCCTTGACCGTTTGGCAACTCTTCCGATTCGCCGCGCTTATTCAGGACATGGCCCGGCGATAGAAGCCCCCTCTGTATCAATTGATAACGCAAGAAGACGGCTGGAGAAATGGTTACAGACACCCGAAAAAGTTGCCTGGCACGGCTGTAAGCGCATTTTTGCATACACGCTGATGATAGTAGACGGTATATACGAAGAAGAGATATCCGAATACCTAATGGCTTGTGACTGGTTTCACGATTTCAGCCGCCACGCCTTTAAAACCGAGCCACATCACTTTGTCACACCGCTTCTTGAGGAAATGCTCCGTTCCGGTGCTGCCGTCCGAACAGATGATGGTCGATATGTCGCCGGTGCACCGTATACTTCTCCCAGGGCAGAATGGTCTCCCACACTGCCTTTACCAAGACAATGGCCCGATGTAGAAAAAATCTCCCCTCAGCTGTAATGGAAGATAAAGCCCCCCACCAAAATGTGTCGATTTATCAAATCAGATGTATATAGATAGGAAATCCGTGCTCATTGCGAGCACGGGCAGCAACGCTTTGTATACAGGCGGCTTTGACAGGCATATCGTGAAGCGATCCGACAAATTCTTCTTTTGTCGCCATATCCGCTTCATCACTCCTTCAATAACTGATATTGTCTAATTTTGTTGTACAATGTCGCAAGAGATATGCCCAGCGTACGTGCCGCCTGCTTTTTCCCGTTTACGGTTGTACCGAAACGCTGCAATGCTTTTTCGATCATCTTGCGTTCCACTACCCGTAATGAAGCTAGTTCCGGCTCGACTGCTACAGAGAGTTCTGCTTCTTTTTCCAGAAATGCTTCCAGCAGTGCAAAAGCATTCTGCTCCAGCACCATACCATGTCGATCCCTCAACAGATAGCGTGCTCGCCCGGCATCCTCCCAGCCATGGCCATAAATGACATACTCACAGCCAAGAACTTGTACAGCCGCTTCTAATGCAAGTCCTTTCTCCGGGAGCAGAGTAATGCTTGCCTTCTCGCACAGAACGCGCTCTTCCTCTAACATCTTCGGGTTCCAAACCGCCGCTATTTGTACCCATTTTTGCTCCGCAAGACGAAGGGACCTGCGCAGACACAATGAGTCTACCCCTAATAAAATAAGTTGCGGAATTTGATAGCTCACTTTACAATACCCCCTTTATCATAAAAAAATAAGTTTTCGAATAATAATGACTTTTATTCGACATCCTTCTTGTTATTCCCTTGCATACAGATACATTCTGTTATAGATAGATGATAAATAATGATTCATAAAATTTCTTCTATTGTACCCGGACACAAAATTCCCCTTGTTATCTTTTTCATATGAATGAATGGTTAATACATCTGAAATCTCCTTTTCCTTTCCTAACATAATACCAACTGATTACCCTTGGATTTATTTGGAATATCCTGCATAATTTATAATTATTGAAACTTTTAAAATAAAATAAATGGGAGGGAGTACGTAATGCGCAGATCACTTCTGTCCACTCTGCTTGCAGCCACCCTGCTTGCGGGCAGCGCATCCGTCTATGCTGCACCACCGGTACAAGTAGAAAAATCCGAACACGGGCAATCTCAAAAGGCATTTGATCAGCAGATCGTAAAGCAAACGGATGCTGAAAGGATGTACCGCACAATTCAGCAGTTGTCTAAAACTCCACGCGTAGCTGGCTCACCTGAAGAATTGAAAGCTGTACGCTATATCGAACAGCAGTTCAAATCATTCGGCTATCAAACGGAGGTGCGGCCATTTCAATTCGAAGGGTATACCGCACCATCTGAGGTAGCGGTAAAAACAGGAAATGCAGCCGTCACAGCAGAAGCTTTCACTTATTCCCCGAACGGAGAAGTAACAGCAGACCTGGTCTATGTCGGACTTGGTACGGAAACAGATATAAAAGGCAAGGATTTGACAGGTAAAATTGCGCTCATCCAGCGCGGTGAAATCTCATTCGGCGACAAAGTTCGTAATGCCGCCAGACAGGGGGCAAAAGCCGTCATAATTTATAATAACACCGATGGAAAACTGAACGGCACATTAGGCGGTGCAGACAAATCCTTTGTTGCTGCAGTCGGTATTGCAAAACAGGACGGGGAAGCACTGGCGGCCAAACTGAAGAACGGAGAAATTGTAACCACAAGCATAAAAGTGGCTGGAGCAAAAGTGGAAACATTAACATCACATAACGTCATTGCTACAAAAAAACCAAATGCAAATAAGAAAAACACCGATGACATTATTATTGTCGGTGCACACCATGACTCGGTACAAGACGCACCAGGCGCCAACGATGACGCCTCAGGTGTTGCCGTTACACTGGAGTTGGCACGTATTATGGCTAAAATGAAAACCGACACCGAGTTGCGCTTCGTTACGTTTGGTGCTGAGGAAAATGGCCTCATCGGCTCTGAAAAATATGCGGCATCGCTAAGCGAAGACGAAATCAAACGCACGATCGGCATGTTCCAAATGGATATGGTGGGCAGCAAGGATGCGGGAGAGCTGATTATGTACACCATTGACGGGCAGAAAAACAGAGTGACCGATTTGGGCGCTGCAGCGAGTTCCCGCCTCACCGGGGTGATCCCTTACGGTCAGGAAGGGCGAAGCGACCATGAATCGTTCCATGCACTCGGCATACCTGCCGCATTATTTATCCACGCTCCAGTCGAGCCCTGGTATCATACAAAGGATGACACTCTCGATAAAATCAGCAAGGAAAAATTGAATAATGTAGCTGATATTGTCGGGTCAGCGATATATCAGGCGGCCCGTCCTGGCGAACTAATTATCGAACGGGTTGATTATCCGAAAAAAGAGGTCGAACTAGAAAATTAGGAACGCATAAAAAACAAAGCGCTCGCGTATATATTCATATCGGAGCGCTTTGTTCTTATGGTCGAACAATGGTTACTTTTCCATTTTCTAAATAAACAAACTGGTATGCCGGGTATACCCATTGCTCCACCACTCCTTTTTCCGTTTTTGTTTGATTAATATATTTCGGCTCTCCCCAACTCGATTTTCGTACCTCTTCTGCCGTCATGCCGACTTTTGGCATCTGTCGCTTTGCCTGTTCGGCTTGCAATTGTTTCGATCGGGCTTGCCATGCCTGTCTTATTTCACGCTTCAGCACCATAATGTCCTGATGCAGATCACCCTGATATGTATCAGGAACATCGTTTAATTCACTAAGAGCTGCTGCGTACCTATTGATGTCCGACTCCCCCGCTCTTGCGGCAGCCAATTCACGTTGGGCTTTTACATACTTAAGCAGCATATGTGCATCCTCTGTGTCATCCGCATCCTGAAGATGCTGCTGTGCCTTGACCCAATCCCGTTCTTTGATGCTTCTGATCGCCTGCTCATATGCCGTTTTTTCCGTATAGCTCTCAACATGGCCGGATGCATATACAAGTAAGAAAATAATTCCGACACCTAGCAGAAGCCAGCGCATCCCTTTCCACTTTCCAGTTTGCGCCTCCTGTTGCTCTCTCATATTGTCTCGTCTCCGTTCATTTCTGCATTTACTCGGCCTTCGACAGTAGATTATAAAACGCAGCAAACAGCACGCTCGCTACTCCTATAGAAAGAAGCGACCATCCCATATTCATGCCCTCCTTATGTTCTCAATTTTATTTCATATTCACTATCATTATAGATGCAACTAGCTATGAAAAAGTTGCAAAAAAGTTAAGCCCTTCGGTTCTGAATTCAATTAAAAAAAGTTTGGACCGATAAAAAGTTTGACAGCAGTACAAGATCCTGATATTCTACGGGTAATTTCATAAGAAAGTCCACTAGGGGTGCCAATATGGCTGAGATAAGGTATAACCTTAATCCCTTTGAACCTGATCTGGATTATACCAGCGTAGGGAAGTGGTATCATTGACCTGTCATCGGCTTATAAACGGATGACATTATATTCCTGGTCTCAGATGCCGCTCTGCTAATAGAGCGGCTTTTTTATTCGGGGTATACTCCTGGTGGAAATCTTTCTTTCTGAAAAAATAATTTTTAGGAGGAATTTGTTATGTTGACATTTACCGAACAACTTCGCCAGGAGGCTGCTCCGATTTTCGAGGCAATTTTCACTCATCCGTTCGTACAGGGAATCGCGAACGGCGATCTGGATAAAGAAGCGATTATTCATTATGTAAAACAAGATTTTGAATACCTCAATGCATTTGCGCGCATCTATGGCATCGCTATTTCTAAATGCGAGGATCGCGATGATATGGGCATGTTCGCCGAGCAGGTTTCGTTCGTGCTGCACGGTGAAGCCCATCCCCACAACAACTTGTGCCGCGTAGCTGGAGTTCGCTACGAAGATGTACAGGGTTACCCGCTCGCCCCAAATGCAAGCCACTACATCCGTCACATGCTGACCGTAGCGCATGAAGGTACGCTCGGTGAGATTCTGGCCGTACTCCTGCCATGCCCGTGGACCTACCTTGAAATCGGACAGAAGCTTGTAGACGAAGTCAAACCAAACCCTTCCCACCCCTTCTATGAATGGATTACGTTCTACGGCGAGGCGTCCATGAATGATCTCACCGGTCGCTTCCGCGCCCGTCTCGACCGCTGGGCCGAAGGGGCAAATGAATCTGAAAAAGAAAAAATGAAACAACACTTCCTTACAAGCTGCCAGTTGGAATACATGTTCTGGGATATGGCTTATACGAAACAAACATGGCCAGTGGTTTTAGAGCAGGTGACGGCACAATGAATTGGAAAATGCGGGAAGTCGTATTAACTGTAGCGTTATCGCTTGCCTGCGGTGTCCTGTATCTCGGCTGGTCCACACTCTGGCTCCCAATCTCGGCCCTTGTAGGGCCGGTTGGAGCTGAAATTATGTTCGGAATCTGGGTATTGGCAAGCCCGCTTATCGCCTTTATTATTCGTAAGCCTGGGGCTGCACTTATCGCCGAAGTGTCCGCTGCCGCGGTTGAAGTGTTCACCGGCAGTCATTTCGGCCTCTCTTCCCTGCTCATCGGCTTCTGTCAGGGACTCGGTGCAGAGCTTGCATTCTTCTTATTCCGTTATAAAAAATATTCATTGTCCACCCTCATGCTCTCAGGTGCATTTGCGGCAATAGGTAGCATGGTGTATAGTTTACTGGCCAACGGATTCGGCTATTTTACCCCGGGCGTGCTAGGCGCCACATTTGCGTTACGCATCATAAGCGGTGCTATTCTAGGTGGACTGCTTGCAAAGCTAATTGCCGAATCGCTTGCGAAAACCGGCACGCTTCAGCAATACGAACTCATGCGGCAACGCAGAGAACAGCAAGGTGATACGTATGGCTCAACATCTGGCATGTAACGATGTATCCGTCCGTTTCTACGGAACATCCTCTCTTACATTACGGAATGTGAGCATCTCGGTACAGCCGGGAGAAAAAGTATTGCTGCTCGGTCCAAGCGGCTGCGGTAAATCAACGCTCTTATCCGTATTATCCGGTATTATTCCCGGCACCATTGAAGCGGAAGTCACCGGCAGTATCATTCGGCCCGCCTCCGTCGGCGTCATGTTTCAAGATCCGGACGCCCAGTTCTGCATGCTTACCGTCGGAGATGAAATTGCCTTTAGCCTGGAAAATCGCGCCATCCCACAGCATGAGATGGATGCGCGTATTGATACGGCAATGAAGCAAGCGGGCCTTTTCGTGCCAAAGGATACGCTTATCGAGACACTATCCGGCGGCATGAAGCAACGTCTGGCGCTTGCCTGTCTGCTGGCACTTGAGGCGGACGTATTATTCCTTGATGAACCGACAGCACAGCTCGATCCACAAGGACGTCATGATATATTTTCCTTGCTCAAATCAATTGCTGCATCCAATATGACCATGATATTCGTTGAGCATGTGCTGGACGGTCTTATCGACTGGATGGATCGGGTCATTCTTCTGGATGCTACGGGAAGCATTATCGGGGAAGGCACACCGCAGGATGTATTAAGACAATATGCCAAAGAAATCGAGGCTGCCGGCATCTGGCGGCCCCGCCTGTTCCCATACACGATGGACAAAGTAAGCGCGGACCCCTCCCACCCGCTTCAAATTGCCTGGCGCGATTCACTCGAACAAAGTAAAAAGCGCGCTCAGGCACCCAAACAAAAGCGACTGGACATCTGCAATGTACGCGACCTTACTATTAGCTACGGTAAAACGAATGTGCTGGAGCACATCTCATTTGACATTACAGAGGGGGAATGGACAGCTATTGTCGGGGAGAACGGCGCAGGCAAAAGCACCCTGTTAAAAGCGCTGGCCGGACTGGAAAAAGGACGACAGGGTAACATCTATATCCAGAACCGCCCCATCCGTAAATGGCCGACCGCAAAACTGTATGAGCAGGTCGGATTTGTATTTCAGAATCCTGAACTCCAATTCGTTACGGATCGGGTATATGATGAAGTAGCCTTTGGCGGGCGTATCCGCAAATTCGACGAATCGAAACTTAGCGAGAAGACACATCGTCTGCTGCAGGAATTTTCTTTAGATGCACACCGGGATGCACATCCATTCACCTTGAGTCAGGGACAGAAGCGGCGTTTAAGCGTAGCGACCATGCTTCTGTTCGAACAAAAACTCCTGCTGCTTGATGAACCGACCTTCGGGCAGGATGAAGCCACATCCACTCAGTTGCTTGCACGTCTTATGCAACGCAAGGAACAAGGTACGGCCATCGTTATGGTGACCCATGATATGGATATCGTGGACCGGTATGCAGATCGTGTACTCTGGATCTCAGACGGTGCCATCCGTTTTGACGGAGCTCCTTATCGCCTGTTCTCTTCCGAAGAGTCTATTCCCGGCCTTACCCGTCCCCTATCATACGAATGGGAAAGGAGGGTGCGTAATGGTCAACACAAGTGTCCGATTGGCACAAATTAATCCGGCTGTAAAACTAACAGCTCACCTGATGGTTATGCTGTTTTTAATGATGATTGCCGACCCTGCCACCTCCGCCTTGCTATGGGTACTCTCCATCGTCATAGGCATCCTTTTCGGAGGCTGGAATATACAGTATATCATCAAGCGCATTGTGCCTTACTTTGCTTTTTTTCTGCTTGTGTTCTGGATGTTAGCCGCCTTTGGTAAAGGTGAGCATATTGTAGGAGAATTCGCGTGGTTCCGTATTACAGAGGAAGGCATATATAACGGATTGACCATCGCATTCCGCATGCTTGGATTCGTCACATACGGCCTGCTGTTTACATCTACTACGGATACGACCCAGCTTGTGATGAGCATGATTCACCAATATCGCCTTTCGCCGAAATGGGGATACGGATTGCTCGCAGGATTACGATTCATCCCCCTGTTTCAAAGCGAGCTGTCTCAGATGAAAGCTGCGCACAAAATCCGCGGATTCCATGCACAAGGAAAACTAAAATCATTCGCCCGCTATACACTGCCCTTATTCACTCAGGGTATCCGCAAAGCAGAGCGCGTAGCGATCGCAATGGAAGCCCGCGGATTCGATGGTGCCAAGCCCCGTACGTATTATCATGTGCCCACCATCAGGAGGATAGACTGGATGTATTGTGCTTTTCTGTTTATGGCAGTCCTTAGTCTCACCGCATTATCCTTCTCATTCGGCTGGCTTCATTGGACCTGGAACGGAAGCAGTGCATAGCCTTGCAACAAGTGATACGAGCGGAAAAAAGCAAGAACCCCTTTTGTTATGTACTAGGCAGATGACCTCGATGTGGATTCGAGGTCATCTGTTTCCGCTAAGAGTGACGCGTGCACCTTCTTTTTTCCATCTTATGGATAATCAATAGATGTGGTTCTTTAGGTATTGTTTTATTGTCACCGGTCACTTTTGTATTAACAATTATGCGTAACTTCCAGCTCATTATTGGCATATATTGTTCCGTAAGTAGCACAAAGTAACATGCCACCACAAACCTCGCTACTCACTTGAAAGCTTATGTTATCTTCATACGTATCTATGCTATCAGCTCTAATTGTATCTACAAGTTTTTTAAAATTAAGAACTGGTAAATATTTTGCTATCATTTCATAGCTTGATAAATTATCTTTATTCGTATATGCATTATATTCCTGGATTTCTTTATAAATCGGACTTGGATTATACGGGTCATGGTTCAATTGTCCATTTTCATCTTCGAATTTTTTTATTTCTTCTTTAACTATATAATCTGGATAATCTTCACTGCCTTTATCTTCATCACCAAATTCCCAAAATGGATATTCTATATCACATAAGTGCGTTATAATCCACATTAGAAATTGCTCATTTATAAAACCCACATTTGCTTCTAGCTCCTTGAATCTATTACCATAATATTTTGTAGCTTTTTCTATCTTCTCTTCTTGGGACATATCATCCGTTGCCCCTGTTATATCGCATCCATCTAAATTTATAAAAATGCTATTGAACTTACCTAAAACACCCAAATCAACGGTTTCACTCCAGTAGGCTTCACCATCTCTATCGATTTTTATCATAATATCCTCCATTCTGCTGCTATCGCCTTACACTCACATTTCAATTATATCTGATTGGATAAGAATCCACTTTGATCAAACTTTATTTCCAAGCAACATATAACGAAAAGGGACGAACTAGATTAATTGATTTGCTGGGACTGTATAACTCCTACATTCCCCTGACAGACTCAAGCCGTAGAAATACGGCTTTTTTTGATCGTAATGAATGCATACAGCTTATTTACTCACCCTGTTTTCCTCGTTCATCCGGAATTTACGCTTAAGAGAAAAGTGATATTTGGCGCGTAGTAATATATGAAGGGGGGTGAATATTTTGGAATACTCGCAACAGGCGCTTGTAGAAGGAATTAAAAACCAAGACACACTTGCTTATGAGTATATGATAAGCAAGTATACAAAAACAATTTATTGCCTAGCCTATACAATTTTATTCCCGGCATGTAGTAAGGAAGATGTTGAGGAATGTGTATCTGATGTTTTTCTAGATGCCTGGCTTAAAATTGATGAGTTTGACCAGGAAAGAGGAAATTTTAGAACATGGCTCTTGATTAAGACAAAATATAAAGCACTTACATACAAACGTAGAAAAACAGTGACAAATGTTGTTGATATTGAAAAATTTGAAATCAAAGATGATTATAGCCTGGAAAAAGAGTTTTTTTTAAGGCAAGACCAGGAAAAGGTCATAGAAATAATTAATTCTTTTAATGAAGTGGACAAAAAAATATTTTTCAGAAGGTACTTTTTTGATGAAAAAATAAGCGATCTGGCAAAAGCTTTTAATTTATCAAGGTCTGCTGTAGATAATCGGCTTTTAAGGGGCAGAAGAATGATAAAGGAGGCATTAAATTGTGAACGAAAGAAAAATGTTTGAATTATTGAATAATATGGATGATGATTTGCTTGAAAAAGAAATTGATAAATTATTAGAAGGAGTGGAAATAGATATGGATGCTATAAATAAAAAAGCGCATCAAAAACTTACCGACAATAACAAAAAGAGGAAACGCAGAAAAAGATACTCATATGTTGCTGCTGCTTGCGTATGTTTACTGGGTGTAACTACTGTATATGCCAGTGATATTTCTGAAACAATAAAGTCATTTATTAACAAAACGCCAATATATTCAACCATTGTTGATGGAGATGCGTATTATTTAAAAGAAAGACATGTTTTAAATAATGAGATTGCAATAGAAAACATAATGGTTTCAGAAGGAAACCTAGAGATGGAAATAACCGCTAATCCAAGTTTATCTGAGCTTGGTGAGATAAACATTATCCCACAAAATGATGCTAGTACCGTGTATCATCCAGGTGGTTACTCTGAGGAAGGGAAGAAATACTATTTTAGCTTTATGAATAAAACAGAAAACAATTATAATATTAAACCCTTTAAAGATTTTAAACTTGTAATTGGAAGAAACTCCTATAATGTCTCCTTAGAAAAAGCTAAAAGCCTGGATTTAAACGGCAAAATTTATACCCCTAATGCTGGGGAAAGCAATATAAAAGGTGTAGATATTGGGGCTAAAGTTATTGATGAAAATGGAAAATCAAACATTCAATTTGTTACATCATTTGAAGATAAGAGCTTGAAATTAGTAGGTTTAGGCAAACCAATTGAAGCAAAAGTAGTATCTACATTTGAAAAACGGGATAAAGGTATGTTTTCATCTTCTACAAGTAGTAAAGCCGAGGAGCTTTATGCGTTTGATGAAATGAATACGAAATACAAACTTCAAATTCCAGAAAATGCAAAAGGTCGCCCAGTAACAGTATTTGAAACAAACGCTCCAAAAGACAAAAATCTAACACTAAAATTGCCTGCTCTCGTTGCCTCATTTGACAAAACTATCACCTCCCTTCCACTTAGCATTCCTAAGGAGGGAGAAGCAACGTTAAACAAAGAAATTGATTTTACGATTCAAAAAGCGGTTGTTAAAAACGTTAAAAGAGTATCACCAGCCTCTGCTCAGATAGAATTTGAATTAAATACAGGTGGGAATAAAAATATTGATATAAGGTCATTTAGCCTTAATAGTCCTGATATAAAAAAGATGTCAGCTGAATTTAATGGTAATAAAGCTATCATGACTTTGGAGTTCGATAAAAATCTTACTACCACTAATATTCAAATATCATACCCGCAATTTGTAATGACCGGAAATTGGTCAATTGATATAAAATAGAGACAAAATAAAAAGTGAAAGTACTATAGAAAACGCAAAGAAAAATCCTTGTCAAATGATGAGGATTTTTCTTTTTCTAATTCTCTTTTTTGATGTTCATGTTGGATCTGGAAAGCAAAGTGATTTGAGTTATAGTACGGACAAAATAGAAACAATACGAGAAAAAGAATTGTACATTCGCGACTTAGGCTATTTTCGTTTAAAGAACTTCGGAACCATGCAAAGTAAAGAAGCATATTGGTAAACAAAGTTCTGGATTTTGTTAAAGAAAAACAAAATAGGAGGTACATAATTTTATTAATCTTAATAATTCTGATAACATTCTTTGATTTATATCTTAATTTTACTTATTCGGAGCAATTCTTAGCTGGTCTTGCTTATTATGGAGTACAAATACATACGAAAGTCGTTTAAATCTAAATGTTATTCCATTAAAGCACCTGATTCTGGAACAAGGACCTATCATTACCTTTTTAAAATCGGTATCCATATTTCACTTTT
Source organism: Aneurinibacillus aneurinilyticus ATCC 12856 (assembly GCF_000466385.1). Taxonomy (GTDB): domain Bacteria; phylum Bacillota; class Bacilli; order Aneurinibacillales; family Aneurinibacillaceae; genus Aneurinibacillus; species Aneurinibacillus aneurinilyticus. The sequence goes on along the minus strand of NZ_KE952759.1, from coordinate 9,063 downwards.
GAACGTTGGTGAGGTTACATCCTTATTCTCATTCCACAGAATTTCTGGACCTTCGATTTGTTCATAGTTTGAGGAGGGGAACCATTCAGAATAAATACGTCCCCAAACATCTTGCAGCGTGCTAGGAAATGGCCCGATTGCCTCGAATACAGCCCATGTTAAGGCAGGAACTTCAAGCTGCGAGAGGTTATCCGGGCAGCCCTTCGTTGTTGCTACGCCAATATAGTGATCAAGCTCTCCTTTTTCCTCCATTCTTCCTTCAGAAAAATTCGTGGATGCACTAAGCAGCCCCATCGGCTCGACATTAGAAAGTTTTTTTAGTTTTTCAATCGTTTCACCATCTAAACTTTCCCACATAGAAGCAATTTCTGGATTAACCCCGTTGAAAATAATCGAAACTCTTTTCTTAATACCAACGATGCGAAATGCCTCTTTTTCTTCAATACGATAATTCATTTCACTTCCCCCTTTGATTGATAACTGGAAGGTCATTCGTGGATAAGCTTTAAGTGAATGGCCATTATTTCTAGCTTCTGAGGGCGTTATTCCATGCAAATTTTGAAAAGCTCGTGCAAAAGAATCTGGTGAGCTATATCCGTATTTTATTGCAATGTCAATGACCTTTACACTGCTATCTTTAAGCTCAAATGCTGCAAGGGTAAGCCGTCTGCGACGGATGTATTCCGATAGTGAAATACCTGCAAGGAAGGAAAACATCCTTTTAAAATGATATTCGGAACAGAAAGCCAGCCTTGCTACTTCTTTAAAGTCAATATCATTAGTAAGATTTTCTTCAATATACTTTAATGCTTCATTCATGTTTTTAAGCAAATCCATTATGTGACCTCCTTTATCAAAAGAATAACAGGGGTTGAATGTACCCGTCCGACATTTCGTGCACAATTATGTAGGGTTAACTCATAAGTAATAAAGCATGTTATTCTATCAAAAACAGGACAAGGTAGCCTGATAAGGCACTAGTATCTAAAGACAAATTAACAACAATGGCTTGACTACCGATAACCGTCTAAACTTGTCTGCTGTGGGACACAAAAAAACAACCGGTGTTTTATTACGCTAAGAGGCGTGCTTGTTTCCATATTAATTGTAAGTATAGTTTAATAAAGTAACTTCTTTGGGCTGATTGCCCAGTGTAAACTCAAACTCTCCTTCCGCCTCATTTCAGATCCGCCCTAAAGTAGTAAATCCCTGTATAGCCTACGATTATGTTATGTGCTGGTTCCACCTTCCTTAAATTTGCTTACATATTCTCTTTCCAAAATCCCCATGATGATTAATGATTCATATCGATCATCAGTTCGTATACATTCCCTTAACTTTCCTTCAACCTGAAAACCAGTGGATTCATAGACATGTATCGCTCTTAGATTATGGTCTTTAACATCAAGCCAAAGGTGATGCGCTTTGAGTTGCGAAAATACAAACTCCTGAATTAAACCAATAGCTTCTTTCCCGTATCCTTTTCCCTTGTCTGTGATTACAATCCTCATTAGTTCAATATTCCCGTGTCTGTTCTCTATTCCGAATAGGATAACAAATCCAATGGGTTGCTTATTTCTATTTTCCAGAATCATATGAATACAGTCCGTATTCAACAATGACGTTGCATGCTGTTCCCTATTCCAAGGAGTAATATAGCCCCTGTTCAGCTTCAAGCACAAAATGCAAGTCATCATTGTTAGTATGTCTAATAAACATTCTTTGGGAATTTATTAGATAATTTAGATGCATGTCCTACACCTCCTGATAATTTTATGATATACCCCAAAACATTCACAGAGAACCAATTCCGGTTTTTTTGATTGTTTGTCGTACAAATCAGCATAATGTGAGTTAATTATGTAATCTTTATCCTCTAAGTTGAACGAACGCATCATATGTAGTGAACATTGAGGTTTTTAAACAAACACGTGAGTCGATTTGAGGAGTTAAAAAGAGCGTCATTTTGTAGAACAAAAGGAAAATGTTATATTGAGGGTGTCGAACGGGGCAGGCCAACTCCGCCACTACCCGTAAACAACGGCTCTCCCGTTTTGGAAGCTAAAGTGCTTACTTTATAAACCTATAGTATTGTTGTTTCTCGGAACCGATATATGTGTTGAGAACTCGGGGGCTAGCCGTTCCCTGCTACTCGATTCAAGCGATTACTCTCTTAGTTTTTTCCATATTTACCCTTTTAGTTCTATTTCATCAAGCGTCAGCTTGTTGCCTCCTCGATCCGATTTCCGTACATCGGATGTCGCACAAACATGTACGAGCTCTTTATACCCATCACCTGAACGCGTATCTATATCCCAAAAATAAACGAAGTCCTCTCATACGGCACGCTGCGCACAAAGATTTCGCCTTGATGCTTGTCGATCAGCTTCTTCGTAATACTCAGTCCTAACCCGCTTCCTCCATCGTACCGGCCTGAACGGCCCCCTTTGTACAACCTGTCAAAAATAAAAGGAAGATGCTCCGGTTCGATCCCCCGGCCGCAATCCCATACTTCCACCCATACTCTCCCGCGTTTTTTCCACAGCTTGATGCCATGCTTGCCTCCCTCGCCGCCGTACTTAAGCGAGTTCGAGATGAGGTTATGCAATATTCTATCGATGCTGGCCGGATCCGCCCATACCGAAAGCCGTTCCTTAGGCAATTCGAGTATCGGCTGTACGCCCGCTTGCTCGAATTGTTGCAGAAACGACAGCATTGCTTCCTCGACCTTCTTCGTCATATCCACCTTTTGAAACTGCAAGGGCATATCGTTTGATTCCAGCCGGGCCCATTCAAAAAAGTTCCGTATAATTTCTGTCAGCTTCCGGGACTTTTGAATGATGATGTCCGCATACTTTTCCATCTCCGTTCCTTTAGCCAGTTGTTGGCTTTTCAAGAGCTCTGCATAACCCGACAACGAGGTGAGCGGCGTACGCAAATCATGCGCAATGTGGGTCATCACCTGCCGCTGGATATTTTCCAATTGCTCGGTCCGCTTGCCTACAGACAGGAGATGATCCCTCAGGAAATTGACTTGCTCTGCAAGCTCATTTAATGCAGGACTGCCTGTCCTTATATGCAATAAAGGAAGCTCCCGGTCGGAACGAAGCGCGGCAAGAACCTTGGTTATCTCCCTGATGTGTCTAGCCTGTACGATACGATGAATCCACAGCCATGCACAAATGATGCCAAGCGCACTAATAAGCGACAGCTCAAGCATGAAGCTCAATCCTCCCCTCCCAGCCTGTAGCCGATTCCCCATATGGTTTGGATATATTGCGGTCGCGATGCATCGGCTTCAATCTTTTGGCGCAGTCTCCTGATATGAACCATAACTGTGTTCTCGTCTACTTCCGAGGAGTACGTTTCGCCCCATACCCGTTCAAATATTTGGGACTTCGTAAAAACTCGCCGCGGCTCGGAGAGCAGCAGCTTCAAGATTTCAAATTCCTTTGCCGTTAGCGGCCTGGAAGTGCCATCCACCTTGACTTCGTAAGTATTGGGATTAAGCTCTAACTGGCGGTAAGCAATTACGGCCGGAGAAGCCTCTGATGCCGCGGATTGATAATATAAATATCTGCGAAGCTGTGCCTTCACGCGGGCTAACAGCTCCCCGAGCAGGAAGGGCTTGGTTAAATAATCGTCAGCACCGCCTCCGAGGCCAAGAATTTTGTCTACCTCCCCATCCTTCGCAGACAAGAGCAGGACCGGCACCCGCTCCTTCTCCCGGATTCTGCGCAGCACCTCCAAGCCGTCAATTCCAGGAAGCATAATATCTAAAATGACGAGATCAAAGCTTGCGCCCTCCCATGCCTGAATGGCAGACTGTCCGTCATGCACAAAGGTAACCCGGTATCCGTCCCTTCGAAGCGCTTCCACAACAAACCCGCATATTTCCAAATCATCTTCCACGACCAGAATATGGGCTGCATTCATCATTATGATTCCACCTTTTTTACTGAGCTACGGATAGAAAATGATCTCCCGTCATCAGACGGGTCCTTCATGACATACAGATACCAGCTAAGCATGAGGGACAGCAGCATGATGCTTAAGGCGACCCACAATCCTGTCTCTGACACGTGAAGAGCCTCATTTTGGCCGGAATCATGCATGGTCAAATAGGGCGATAGCCATGGATACCAACTGAAGTAACCCGGAAATAAAGCTACCAAGGGAAATTCCAGGACTACTACGCCTATAGCGGCCACGGCAAGCCGCAGAGCGGTTACAGTAACGATTCCCATTAATGCGCCTAGCGGCAGCAAGCCAAGGTAGAGACACCAGGAAAAGAGCAGCGTCTGCCCTTGATTGGCAAGAATTGGCCATGTAAGCGGCTCAGCGAGAAACAGCGTGCCAACCACAATATCGAGCAAACCGGATAGGACAAGGACCGCGCCTGTCAGGGCGCAGGCAACCAGCATTTTGGCGATAAACCACTCGCTGCGGCGGAATGGATATGTAAAACAAAGGCTTTGCATTCGCCCTTCATAATCCATAACAAAGAGATAGCCGGCCAAAAAAGTAAAGACGACGGGACGTATCCAGAGATCCATATAGACAGCCTGCAAAAAAACGTCCCACTCTCCGCTGCCCGTTTTCGATAAATCCGCGATCAGATGCACCGCCAGCACAAACACAAGCACCCATCCGACCAGCGAGCGCTTCAGCTTCATAAATTCTACCTTCCATAATGTCAGCACTCTGTTACCTCCATCAGCTTATGCATGCTCCTTTCCGTCGTCCCGAAGCTAAGTTCGTATACATCTACATTACCGAGCATCAGCACGCGGTTGATCTCCGCAGACCGATGAAGCTGCTCATAGACTGAAATCAAACCCGCCCCGGCGACAGTGTAGTCATGGATTCGAAGCTCCTGCTCCAGCAGCACGCTCGCCTTTGACGTATCACTCACTTTAATATCCAACCGGTCCCTGAAATGATCAAGAATCTCGGATGCACCGAATTCCTTGATCACGCTGCCATTTGCCATCAACCCGATCCGGGAAGCCGTATACTGAATCTCGTCCAGCTTGCGGCCTGTACATACAATCGTTGCCTGACGAGACTGGGCTAAATCGCGGAACAGCCTTAGCAGATCTTGCCTGGTGTCCCCTTCCAGACCGTGCAGGGGTTCATCCAGCACTAGCAGTTCGGGACGGTGCAGCAGCGCTCGGGCCAGGGCCAGCCTTCTTCGCATATCGAGAGGAAGCTCTGCTGCGCGCAAATGTCTGCATTCCGACAGGGAAAGCGTTCTAAGAGCCTCTTCTATGCATTGCTTGCCTGGAATCCCCATCAGCTTGCGGTGCATTTCCAAATGCTCGACTACCGTCATATGGGGCAGCAGCCCGCTGTCGCCGTGAAGGTACCCGATTCGCTCCATCATCTTCCGATCTGTATGTTTGTGCTTGGCACCGAACAGCTCCACTACACCGTCAGTCGGCTTCATTAATCCGAGCAGCAGACGCAACAGCGTCGTTTTGCCCGATCCCGGCTCCCCCAGTAAAGCATAGATTTCTCCCCTTCTAATATGAAGGTCGACAGCATCAACCGCCGTAATTGACTTGAAGCGTTTCGTCAATGAATAAGTCCGAATGACCGTTATGCCTTTCATCCTGTTCTTTCCTTTCTATGGAACCATGCTGCGCCTGCAGCGAACAACATTACGCAGAGCAAAACCAAGCTGGCCAAATGAAACGTCAATACCGCCGTGGGAATCCCGGGATATGCAACTCCTGTCAGCGATCTCCAACACAGCATGAGGAAAATAGAAATAAAGCCGAAACCGGCAGCCGCCGCGCGTCCCCAAGCTACAGCGATCCATAGTGAAATGAACAGCTGTGCAAGTGCGGCTGCATACTGCACGAGCCAAATATAGCCCCAAATCCACAACGCATTGCCGAAAGCTTCAGGAAACGGCATCGCGGCTACAGCAAGCACCGCATATAGAACGGCGGTGCTTAAGCCCAGACACAGAGCGAGCCAAAGCTGCTTGGAGGCGTACAGGCCTCTTCGCGATACACCGCGGGCGATCATTCCCTTCCAATCTCCCGCTGCCGCTTCGATCTGCGCTGCGTATCCCGCTACTAGTCCGCCTGCAGCCGGCAACAGCAGCCCGAACCAATACAGGCTGGCCGCTCTCATGGCCTCCTCCCAGTCGACCTGCTTCGTAAGCGGATCGTACTGCCCAGCTAAAGCTAGCATTGCGGGCAATAACGGCGCAATAAAGCACAAAGCGGGCATAAAGATACGGCGGTATTTCACAGCTTCCGAACGGAGCATGCGACGCAACATTCATCGAACCTCCCGCTTGCCGAACCAATACGAAGAAAGCGCCGAGATGGCGGCAAAGATGAGAAGCACTGCAGCAAACCGCAGTCCGACGGATGCATATGAAAATTCACTGTTTGCCGGGTCGATAACCAGTTGATACACCGTGTAGGAAAAACGTACCGGCCAGGTCCAGGGGAGCAGCATCCATATTTCATTGCCCAGACTCGTTACGCCGATCACAGCGGCTATAATAATGCCCGTAAAGCCGAAGCCGGTCGCGATCGGCCATCCGAAAGCTTCCGCGAGCCATAATGATATTGCCAGTAGCGGCAATGAAGCGAGCCAGCCGGCCGCGATTGCGGCGAGCGTTCCTGCCCATAGATGGGGCGAATCCGTCACACCCAGCAGCTTGGCGCTAATGATGAGCAGCATAATGAGCAGCAACGTGCTGATTGCAGTATGCATGACGATGACGAGTAGCTTGGAGATATACAATCTTCCCGGCCTCACGCCGCGGCAGCGCAGCAACGACCACCGGCCTGATCCCGCTTCCAGTTGAGCTGCGAGCGCCGGCAAAAGCCCCCAAAAAAAGCAAAGCAATGCCCCATACCATATTGCCCCAACCTTATCAAATAATTGGGTTAGCGTCCAGCTTGCACCGCGGCCCCCACGTCCGTACATCATGATGATCCCGCAAATGCCGAGCGGAACGAGTGCAATGATCCACGGAACCGCCGAACGCTTATATTTGATCCATTCTGATCCTATTTCTCTTCTCATTGCTACCGCACCTCTTTACAGTGGAACCACCATGCCCCGATAGCCGTTAACACAACACATCCAAGCAAACTCCACAAAGAGCCTGTAACCATAAGGCTGGGATCGAGCAGCGGACTGGATGGTTCTTGCGGCAAGCCATTCGTCTGAAAACCGAAGAGAGCCCCAAGCGCGCGAATCGGCCACTGCCAAGGTACGGGCACCCATACCACAGATAAATTGCCCGTCACAATGCCGAGGAAAATACCCGCCAAGCCGGTCATAACCGTCCAGCCAAATCCAAGCAAATGAGCGGCAAGCAGCATGAATGCAACAAGCGCTAACGAGGTCAGCCAGGCTACCGCAAAGCCTTGCAGCAGTTCGGACCAGGGCATCGCCCCCGTAACGGTGAAACTGCAGAGTACGGCAATAAAAATGGTAAACAACAAGCAAGCAGCTAATGTCTGTGCGACGAGGACGATTAGCTTGGCCATGTACAACCGCATGGCTTGAAGCGGATACGTGCGAAGCACTCTCCACGCGCCTGATCTTCGCTCGTACGCGACCGATAAGGTTGTCAGCAGCGTAATGCCAAAGGGCAAGCCGAATACGGCCCACCAGTTGTATACATTCATTAGCGCATGGCTCCAGTCCACCCCTCCGGGCATCAGCAGCCCGAACAGCATTTGCATGAGGGCGAATGTAAAGGGGCCGCCCATGATGAGCCACAAGGACAGCGTGCGGCGGTATTTCAAGCTCTCCGAAGAAATAGCGGCTGTTATTGTCATCGGTACAACGCCTCCTCGGAAGCAGTTGCATACCGCATAAACAGCTCCTCCAAATTTTCTTTGCCATCCCCTTCGGCAAGCAGACGGTCTAGCGAACCCTGGAAGCGAAGCCGTCCTCCGCTGACAATTCCAACCTCCTGAACAATCTGAGCCACCTCGCTCAGAATATGGCTGGACAAAATGACGGTCATCCCCTGCTCGGTGAAGGAAGCGATCAGGGCTCTCATTTCGCGAATGCCCATCGGATCAAGCCCGTTCGTAGGCTCATCGAGTATAAGCAGCTGCGGCTTATTGAGCAGAGCAATGGCAATTCCAAGCCGCTGCTTCATGCCCAGCGAATAGGCAGAGGCCCGCTTCTTACGGCTCGTCTGATAGAGTCCGACAATCTCAAGCACTTCGTCAATCCGTTTCTCCGGCAGCCCGAGCAAGCGCTGATGGACCTGTAGATTTTCATATCCGCTCAAATGCCCGTAAATCGCCGGCGTCTCGATCAGCGCTCCGATTTTGACAAGCGAATGGCGGCTCCATGGCTCTCCGAACAGGCGAATGCTTCCTCCCGTAGGCTTAAGCAGGCCGACAAGCAGCTTGAGCAGCGTTGTCTTGCCCGCTCCGTTGGCACCTAACAGACCGTAAACCTTTCCTTGCGTGACCTCAAGATCTACACCGTCAATAGCCTTTTGCGACTTGAATTTTTTAGTTAACTGCATCGTTTCAACTACATACGTCATGGGTTACTCACTCCTTTTCTGTTCGCTTTCATGCCTACTATACAGAAAAGATCTTACTCCCCCTTGAAATAACTCTTACAAATTTCTTAAATTACGGGCTAGAATCATCGAATTTTTCACAAAAAATATAGTCTGAATTTTACGTTCTGATAGATTTCATTTCCCATTCCACCCAATATCCAAATCACAGTTCGCCCTTCTTGGATCCTAATTAGCTAGTACTCTATACAACGAATATTACTAAAACAATTGAAACTTCCCTTTGTTTTTTGGTTTATCACAATGATATGCAGATTGGATTTGCGAGGGTTGTAAGTGATTATGCTGTTTATAGTTTAATATTAGACGTAGTCATTGATGAAAAATATAGAGGTAAGGGCTTGGGAAAGAAGCTAATTGAATTTATAAATAATCATCCAAGTATAAAAAATACAACCAAAGTTCTTTGGACAAAATATGCTCAAGAATTATATTTAAAGTGTGGATGTGAACTACCCACCACTTAAAACCTGACGATT
>NZ_KE952758.1 GCF_000466385.1 Aneurinibacillus aneurinilyticus ATCC 12856 | reverse complement strand
CTCTGGATCATACTGGATAATCAACACCCTTGTATTGTCATTACTGTTCCCGCTCTAGTTTGTATTTATTAAGTACGTCTTTTCCACCGGTAACTTCCAGAACTGTTCCAGTAATGAAATCGGACGCTTCGCTACAGAAAAAAGTAATGGCCCTTGCAATATCTTCTCCAGTGCCTGGGCGTCCCACCGGCGTATCCGGATCGGATAAGGAATGAACATCGGCAATATGCTTTTCTTTATCCTTTCCTACAATATCGCCTGGACAAACCATATTAGCTGTAATACCATATTCCGCTTCTTCAAGGGCAATGGTGCGGGTCAGTGAGACGAGTCCAGTTTTGGCGGCAGCAAATGCTGAACGGTACATCCACCCAGGAGCTGTCTGTGCCTTTTCGAAGCCGACTGTGACAATGCGACCTTGTCTTTGGTTGCGCATATGTGGAATGGCGGCTTTGCACAAGTAGAAAGCACTGGAAAGATTGCCCCCGATCATGCGATCCCATTCTTCAAGCGTATAATCTGCCAGTTTCTTTCGTTCTTTTACGTAAGGGCCGGCATTTAATATAAGAATGTCAAGGTGCCCCCAGGAAGAGGCAACAGTCTCGATGATCGCTTCCGCATCTGCCGGATGACTAACATCTCCCTGCAATAGCAATACATTCACGTTGTATTGGTGGATAAGCTCTTGCTGCAACTTGTCCGCATCGCTTTTGCTTGTTCGATAATTAAGTGCAATATCGATGCCTTGGGCGGCAAGTTCATGGGCGATGCGGACTCCAAGTCCTTTGGCGCTTCCTGTAATCAGAGCCGTACGATTGCGTTTCAAAAAACCATCCCTTCCTGCTTGGAATGTTTGATTAGCCTCCATTTAATTGTATATTAAGGTTATCAATGAAAGAAAGTATTGAAAGTCGGAAAGTGTGGTGTGAGGTAATGATATATGATTTTTATGACCCGCAGGGACAGTTTATTTCTTTAACATTTGAACGTAGCCGCTTTTTGCCAAATGCAAAACATGTGCTTATCTGGATATTTGCGGATGAAGAAGAACAAAAGATCGTATTGACGCGTCACAGAAAAAGAGGATGGGAGATACCGGGTGGTAAGGTAGAGCCGGGAGAAACGCCAATAGAAGCAGCGCACCGGGAATTGTTTGAAGAAACGGGTGTGAGGGCAGGAGAGCTCGAATGGATCGGGCAATATATAATTGACAGCGGATCAGGAGAGGAACAAGCAGTGAAAAATATTTATGTCGGAAAAGCAGTGCAGTGGGAAAGTATTCCTGCTGGTTTCGAAACGCTGGAACGAGGAGTATTTCCTGTGTCGCTTTCACGCTTTGCCCCTGGAATGAGCCCATTTATTCAGGATAATGTTTTTCCGCTTTGTCAAGCCTACTTGGCAACGAGAAGAAAGTAAATATGTATTCTATTGAGAAAGCGGACGCCTAAATATGGACGTCCGCTTTTTATAGATTTGTTTGTAATGGCTAGACATGTAATACGTGTTGGCCTTTTCGCCGTGCGACTACCTGCTCGCGCAATTGTTCGCGATGTTCGATACAGTGCATTTTCCAGGCGTACCAGCCTGTTAGTGCAAGCACGAGCAGCGAGCCAAGAATGACGCCATTCCACCCTGCCCACTTATAGAAGAAGCCGAGAAAGAAGCTTCCCAGACTGCCGCCCATATAATATGACAACAGATATAAACTGGATGCGCTCGCTTTGGCGAATGTAGCATGGCGACTTACCCATGAGCTGGCTGCAGAGTGTGCAAAGAAAAAACCGAAGCTGGTCAGCAGCAAACCTGCACCAATCATCCATAAGCTATGCATTAGCGTGGCGAGCGAGCCGAGAACCATAAGCACAATCCCAATGCCGACGCACCATGCTTGTGGAATGAGACGTGCCGCGCGACCGGATAAGGTAGAACTTATTGTCCCGGCCAGGTATGTGAGAAACAGCATACTAACGATTGAGGTAGGAAGGTTATAGGGCTTTCCCTGAAGCAAATACGTAATGTAATTGTATTCCCCTATGAATACGAAGAACAGTAGTCCGCCGATTGCATATGCATAAAGTAGCGTGCGGTTTTTCAAATGGCGGTAAAAGTTGTTGGTGGCAGCTTTCCAGTCAAGCTGCTTCGGCTCAAAATGTTCCGAGCGTGGCAGCAACCAAGTAAAGGCAATAAGGCATATGAGACTGATGCCACCCATGATAATGAATGCACCGTGCCAACCGATCCAATCGGTAGCGAATCCGCCGATGAGACGTCCGGATAGGCCGCCTATCGTATTGCCACTAATATAGATACCGATCGCAACAGTGAGCGCTTTAGAGCTGAACTCTTCGCCGATGTAGGCTACGGCAATCGCTGGGAGTCCTGCCAGAAAGAAACCTTGCAATATACGCAGGACAAGAAGTGTCTTGAATCCGGGAACCCAGGCGATAAGTGCTGTCAAAATCGTTACGCATAGCATGGTGATAAACATAATATTTTTTCGACCGATTGCGTCAGATAACGGACCGTATAATAAAAGGGAGATCGCTAATGTGAAAATTGTTAAAGATACCGAAAGACTCGATATAATCGGAGAAAGATGAAACTCCTCTGTAAATACCGGCAGCAATGGTTGCGGAAAATAAATGTTGGCAAATACAAGAAATGATGCAATGCTGAGTGCTAATGACGCCCTCCAAAACGGTTTTGTGCCCGCTTCAATCACCTGAATCATCTTCTTTCTTCATAATAAAGTTTTCTTGCTTTTACTGTAGCATGCAGTTATAAATAAATAAAATATATTATTTTCATCATTATAATAACTATTAGTTATGGAGATGCGGTATGGATATTCGACAATTGGAGTTTTTTGCGGAGGTAGCCAGGCAAAAAAGTTTTACGAAGGCTGCAGAACAACTGCTGGTAGCACAACCGGCGATTAGCAAAAGCATTAAAAAGCTTGAGGAGGAAGTAGGACTTCTGTTGTTCAACCGCTCAGAGCGCAAAGTTTCGTTAACGGCGGAAGGAGAGGCCCTATTGAAGCATGCAGAATCAATCCTCGATCAACTGGCTCATGCAAAGGCAGAGATGGAGGAATTGAGCGGTTTGAAAAAAGGGGAGGTCCGCATCGGTTTGCCTTCCATGGTTGGCTCCTATTATTTTCCGGGCCTAATTATTGATTTTAAAAAGAAATACCCTGATTTGCAGATTACCGTATATGAACAAGGCACGGTGAAAATTCGGCAGATGCTTATAGATGGAGAAATCGATATGGGCGTCGTGTTGGAGGATGATGTGGAGGGTGAGATAGAGGTCTTACCGTTTCTTAAAGAGGAAATGATCGTGTGTGTGTCTGATTCTCATCGGTTTGCCACACGTGATACCGTATCGTATGAGGAGTTGACGCAAGAATCGCTTGTGTTGTTTAAGGAAGGCTACTTTCAGCGGGAGATTACCGCCCGAGCAAGCAGGATGTCCGGACTGCCATTGAACGTTACATTCGAGACGAACCAAATTTCGTTAATCAAGTCACTCGTTGCCAAGCAGCTTGGAATTACACTTTTTCTGCGTATGGTTATCGCAGATGACACACACCTTGTACCTGTTTCCCTTGATCCTCCGGTATATCTGAAGCTTGGTGTAGCATGGAATAAAAACGCTTATCTGTCTAAGGCAAATCAGGCATTTTTGTCTTTTATGATGGAGAGAATGGGATCATGAAAAGATGCATACAAAAACCGGAAGCTCTTGGGCTTCCGGTTTTATGATGAATTAAAATACTTGTTGTACTTCAGTAATACCTTCAACTTCTTCGATAAGGGCGCGCTCAATACCCGCTTTTAGCGTAATTGTTGAGCTTGGGCAGCTGCCGCATGCACCGTGCAGGCGAAGCTGAACCACGCCTTCATCTGTTACATCAACCAGTTCGCAATCTCCGCCGTCGCGTTGCAGGAACGGACGCAGTTTATCTAAAACCTCTTGGACTTCTTCCAGCTTTTTTGTGTCTTGCATAAGGTTCATTCACTCCTTTCGAACATACTAATATTATATTACCCTTTTGTTGAGAAATCTATGGTTTTTGCCAGTTTATATGCTTTGAAGTGTTTTATAACCTTTAAAAATAAGTGGTTTACTTGGTTATAATACTCGTATAAAATGTGTTATAATATGATGGCTCATAAGACATATTTATTCTGCGTCGAAAGGAAGAACATTATGCAGGTTTATAACAATATAAAAGAACTCATTGGTAATACACCTATTGTAGAAATTACCTCTTTTGATTTGCCAGAGGGCGTGCATTTATTTGCCAAGTTGGAATACTTAAATCCCGGAGGTAGTGTTAAAGACCGTCTGGGAATTGAACTTATCCGCGACGCGGAAGAGCGCGGCGTATTAAAGCCAGGCGGCACGATTATCGAACCGACAGCCGGCAATACGGGGATTGGCCTGGCGTTAGCCGCAGTAGGTACGGGGTACCGGGTTATTTTTGTCGTGCCCGAAAAATTCTCGCTCGAGAAGCAGGAGCTTATGCGGGCACTTGGCGCTGAAGTCGTAAATACACCGACCGAGATGGGAATTAAAGGCGCCATTGAAAAAGCAAAACAGCTTGAGCAGGAAATTGAAGGCTCTTTCTGCCCGCAGCAGTTTGGCAATCCCGCTAATCCGGCTGCGCATTACAAGACGACAGGTCCAGAAATCTGGAGCCAGATGGATGGCAAGGTAGATGTATTCGTGGCAGGTGCCGGTTCCGGTGGTACGTTTATGGGTGCGGCTCGTTATTTGAAAGAGCAGAACCCGAATATCAAGACCGTTATTGTTGAACCTGAAGGCTCGATTTTGAATGGAGGCGAACCGGGCCCGCATAAAACGGAAGGCATCGGTATGGAATTCCTGCCGGAGTTTATGGATAGGAGCTACTTCAATGCGATTCATACAGTAGATGATGTGGACTCGTTCCACTGGGTAAAAGAGCTGGCTGCAAAAGAAGGCATGCTGGTGGGCAGCTCCGCTGGTGCTGCGATGCATGCTGCAATGAAAGAGGCACAGCAGGCAAAACCGGGAACCAACATTGTTACGCTTTTTGCTGACGGTAGCGAACGTTATCTTAGCAAGAAAATTTATCAGGGAGGGATATAAGCAATGAGAATGAAAACAAAGCTAATCCATGGTGGAGTAGACGGCGATCCGCTAACAGGTGCCGTAAACGTTCCGATTTATCAGGTCAGCACGTATAAACAGGAGGGCGTAGGCAAACACAAAGGATACGAATATTCCCGGACAGGCAATCCGACCCGCCATGCAGTGGAGCAGTATATTGCTGACATTGAGGGCGGTGTGCGTGGTTTTGCATTCGCATCCGGAATGGCTGCGTTGTCCACTATCGTTATGATGTTCGACACAGGCGATCATTTCATAGTAGGCGATGATGTGTATGGCGGTACGTATCGAGTACTGAGCAAGGTGTTTAACCGTTTTGGCGTAGAAGTAACATTCGTGAACACTGGAGATGTTGAAGCGATTGCTGCCGCCATCCGACCAAATACGAAAGCAGTCATGCTGGAGTCGCCGAGTAATCCTTTGTTGAAAGTGACGGATATTGCTGCTGTAGCAAAAATAACGAAAGAAAAAGGGCTTCTGCTCGTTGTCGATAATACATTTATGACACCATACTGGCAAAATCCACTTGAGTTGGGCGCGGATATCGTGTTCCATAGCGCGACAAAATATTTGGGCGGGCACAGCGACGTAGTGGCAGGTCTTGTGGTTGTTAAAGATGAAGAACTAGGCGAGCGTATGCATTTTGTGCAGAATTCTGTAGGGGCAGTACTCGGACCGCAGGATTCTTACTATCTTCTGCGTGGAATGAAGACGTTGGGAGTCCGGATGGAGGAGCATGAAGCCAATACGCGGCGTATTGCAGAGTGGCTTTCCCGTCGTGAAGATATTGTAAAAGTATATTATCCGGGACTTGAAAATCATCCTGGACATGATATTGCAGTTAAGCAGGCCCGTGGTTTCGGTGGTATGATTTCATTTGATGTGGGAAGCCGGGAACGAGCCGAGCAGGTATTGTCAAGGGCGAAAATTTTTACGCTTGCTGAAAGCCTGGGTGCGGTAGAAAGCTTGATATCCGTTCCGGCACAGATGACACATGCGTCCATTCCTGCCGAGCGTCGGGCGGAACTTGGCATTACGGACGGTCTTATTCGCATCTCTGTAGGTATCGAAGACGTTGAGGACTTGATCGAAGAGTTAGAGCAGGCTCTCGCATAAGGAGATGTAAGCATGGAGATTTTGGTTTTCGGAGCGGAGCAGCTGTGCGCAAGCTGCGTAAATCTTCCGTCCGCCAAGGATACGGCGGAATGGCTTGAAGCAGCCCTCACAAGAAAATACGGAACTCATATCATTGTCCGCTATGTTGATATTAACCATCCGCTTAAAGGAATGGAGGCAGATTTTGCGGCCCGTATCCATGCCGAAGAATTCTGGTATCCGCTCGTTGTGCTAAACGGTGAAGTAATCGGAGAAGGAAACCCTAAGCTTAAGGACATTCAACAGGCGATTGAAAACATAAAGTTAGGATGATTCATCATGCGACCTATGGTTGAGTTTTGCGTCAGCAATCTGTCGCTCGGCTCTGAAACGGTGAAGAAAGTTCTTGAAGAAGAAAATGAAGTTGATGTACTGGAATACGGCTGTCTTGGCAACTGTGGACAATGCTTTGTTCAGCCGTATGCGTTGGTCAATGGCAAGCTAATCGCCGGAGAAGATGCACAGGATTTGCTTGCGGCGATCAGAACATATATCGAAAAAGTCAGAGCTGAAGACGAAGCTTGGCGTGAGCTTGGTTTTTAGGCACAATTGACCGGAATGGGTAAAAAGAGTGAATAGTAATACTTTTGTCACCTTCCGGTCATTTTTTCATGTCTTATGGTCTGGATGCTTATGTACTGCCCCTGTTGGATAAATGGTTCCATCGTGAACATCAAATAGCCGTTTATAACGGCAAGAATAAAGCTTTATAGACACAAAACGCATCCTCTCCTTGAAAATGAAGGAGGGATGCGTTTTGCTGTTGTGAATTAATACTCTTTTACAATATTATAGAACGTATCGCGTTCAATCGGCTGCTTGCCAGCACCTTTGACAAGCCAAATCAACTCATCGCGCGTCAGTGCGGATTGGGTCAGCGCGCCAGCTGCATGGCTAATGCGTTCTTCAACCAGTGTACCATGTACATCGGATGAACCAAATGATAGTGCCATCTGGGTTAATTGTGTACCGATATTGATGAAGTAGGCTTTAATATGCGGGAAGTTGTCCAGCATCAGGCGGCTAATCGCCATTGTTTTCATATCGTCGAATGCGGATGTGCGGCGTTTAATTGAAGCAGTCGCTTTCTTTGGCTGCACTGCAAGCGGGATAAATACCATAAATCCGTTCGTTTCGTCCTGGAGGTCGCGCAGACGAATCATATGGATAAGACGCTCTTCCAGTTTTTCGATTGAGCCATACAGCATCGTCGCATGTGTTTTCAAGCCGAGTTTATGCGCGGTGCGATGCACGTTCAGCCATTCGTCCGTGCTGGCTTTTTCTGGACTCATCTTCAGACGGTAATCTTCTGTTAGAATTTCCGCGCCACCGCCGGGAAGTGTACCAAGGCCAGCCTTGATTAATTCTTTTAGTACTTCTTCTTCAGTCATGCCTGTCATCTGAGCAAAAAATACGATTTCCGCACCTGTATACGCTTTGATTGTAACATCTGGATAGTGCTTTTTCAGTGTACGTACGGTGTCAAGGTAATAATCGAATGATACGGTATGATTATGACCGCCAACGATATGAAACTCGCGCATGGAAGGAGTATAGCCCTTTGCGACGTAGGCAAGCAGTTCCTCTTCATTCATTGTATAGGAGCCTTCTTCGCCTGGATCACGGCGGAAACCACAGAACTTGCAGTGGGCTTCACACACGTTGGTTGGATTAATGTACATGTTTTCAATAAAATATACATTGTTTCCGTTTTTGCGCAGATTGACCTGATTTGCCATTTGGCCAATGGTCATCAAATCATTGGAATTGTACAGCGTTAAGCCGTCTTCAAGTGTCAGGCGTTCGCCGGCTTCCACTTTTTCGATAATTGGCAGCAGTGCTTCATCCTGAACGAATGGTTTAGTAAATACACTCATGTTTTTTCCCCCTCAGGTAAGACTAATACAACACGCGCAATACGTTATACAAAGTGTCACGTTTGACTGGTGCACGGCCGGTATCGTTAAATCGCTAGAGTTGTGAATACTTGCACATAGATGCCCAGATTTACTCTGAATGTGCCTAACTTCTGGAGTTTCTGATTACAAAATCATTCTTTCATTATAGAATTAATTTATGAATCCAACAAGATGTGGATGCTGCCAACTCTTACTTTATATAAGTAAACATTTTTGTATAGTAATATGAGTAACCTTGAGTCAAACAAAAATTTCTAGTATACTTTAATAGTAGAGCGGATTGCACATTGCAATCCGATAAGGAGGGAACTCACAGTGATTAACCTTACGGAGAACGCAAGCAAGAAAATTAAAGAAATGATTGCAAGTGAGGATAACGATAAACTATTCCTGCGTCTTGGTGTAAGGCCGGGTGGCTGCAGTGGTTTTTCATACGGTATGGGTTTTGATGATGAAGAACAGGAAGGCGACGTATTGTTTGAAGCTCATGGTGTAAAACTCGTCGTTAACAAAGACGATATCCGTTTTCTCGATGGTGTGAATATTGATTTTAAAGAATCAATGATGGGTGGCGGGTTTACAATTGATAATCCGAATGCGATAGCATCCTGCGGCTGTGGCTCTTCATTCCGTACGAAGGAAGAAGCCGGGACACCGAGCGATTGCTAATTTGTACAAAGCGCCTTCTGACGTATTTTCGGATACGTTGGAAGGTGCTTTTTTTGTGCTACAGCAGGTTAATCTTGTTACGGTGCTGAATAAGAGTGTATTTGCCTTTTCACAAACATTTCAAGAAATATTATCAAAATGATCCTCTAATTGGGAATATTTCATTTATACTAAAAGATAAGGGGGGCGGTAGATATGAAGAATGTTATACATATTCATGCATTGAAAGTTGATGAAGCGGGACACATCATACTGCCCGCTGATGTAGAAGCGGAGCTGGAAGCTTACACGCTGGAAGTGGAAATAGAACAAGGGGAACTGGCCGTACGGCTCGTTCCACGTTGAAGCATTTTGTGGCGTCCTCCCGAACTTAGTATCGGGAGGACGTTTTTTCGATGGATAGGAAAACGATATATCTTTTCTGGTGAGTGTGTAGCAGGAGGCAATATTGTGCAGTGGAGTAGCTGAAAGGAGCAGCGTGGATAAATGGAATAGGGAAGGGACATGTTAGAAAATGGAGCTTATATACTTTACAGGCAAAACTTAGCCAGCACAGGAGGAAGAAAAATGAAGAAATTAGTATACGGTATCATATCCGGCATTATTCTTGCTGCCGGTATTGCATACGGAGCTTTCGAACGTATACCCGCTACCGCATCCCCCGTCTCTGAACCCATACAAATGCAGAAGCAAACGAAAGTTGATCCCGTACCGATTGGCGAGCATGTATTGCCCCCGCTTCCATACGCATATAATGCGCTGGAGCCGTACATTGATGAGAAGACGATGCGCTTGCACCACGATATTCATCATAAGTCATATGTAGACGGGCTGAATAAGGCAGAGAAGGAAATGAAGAAAGCTCGTGAAACAGGCAATTACGAGCTTATTAAGCATTGGGAAAGGGAAGCCGCGTTTAATGGTTCCGGTGATTACCTGCACACGATTTTCTGGAATAATATGAAACCAAAAGGAGGCGGTCAGGCGACAGGGGCCATTGCAGAAGAGATTACCAAATCGTTTGGTAGCTTTGGTGCATTCAAGGCGCATTTTTCTGCGGCTGCCGAAAAGGTGGAAGGCTCCGGATGGGCTATGCTTGTATGGAGTCCTCAGGCAGGACACCTAGAGATTCTTCAGGCAGAGAAGCATCAAAATCTAACCCAGCAGGGCGTAATTCCTCTCCTTGTACTGGATGTATGGGAACATGCTTATTATTTGAAATACAATAACAAACGAGGGGAATACGTGAAGGCATGGTGGAACGTCGTGAATTGGGATGATGTTAATAAACGATATGCAGAGGCCAGAAAATAACAAAGGAAAAACAGCACCCGAACAAACTTACTCGGGTGCTTTCATTTGTATATAAAATAACACGCCTGTTGATTATCTATAAGGTGGAAGAAAGAAGGTGCACGTGTCGACGTGCTCCCCCGTCTTTTTCTCATAAAGAAGAGACACGGCCACTTTGTGGCGCCAAGGGCGGACCGGGATGAGCAATTTAGGGTGAGCCGACTTCTTCTACACCTTGTACTGTTTGAAGGCCGCAATGCTGACAACTAAAAATATGCATGCATTCTCCAGCGGCCTGATCCATATACCCGTTTGTCATTTCTGTGTCTCCCCATTCTTCATAAGGGCTGTATGGACCGTAAAATGTCTCCAGTTTGCCCGCATCCTCCATTTGATGGTGACAGGAAGGGCAGGAATAATGCATATGCTCAAGTCCGTTACAAATTGGACAAATAGACATCGCTAATCCTCCCCTTGGCTAGTTTCTCCGATTCAGCAGGTTGGCATAGAAGGCGTAGCTGGCCAGAATGCCGAAGGAGAGGATGGCTCCTAGAAAACCGGCTGTTCGATCATTGCTTCCATAGTAGAGCGTAAGCGGAACCCCGATGGTTAGAACGATGATCACGAGCATATAAAGCGTATAAATTGTGCTTCGCGCCATAAATATCACACCCCTTTTGTTTAGGATCCGCACTGCTGATAGGAGGTATACATGGAAACACAAGAAAAAACCCGCAAATGCGGGCTTTTTCAGGAGTCGACTACATTTTCATACTAGAGCTGTGTGCAGGTTGGACTCTTGCATCAGGATCCATGTAAGACTTGGCATTGTTGACGGCGGTTGGCGCTTCGCCGAAGCCGACAGCAATGAGTTTAATTTTACCTGGATAGGTTGTTACATCGCCTGCAGCATAAATGCCTGGAATGTTTGTTTCCATTTTGGAATTTACAGCAATGGAGCCTTTTTCGAATTCTAATCCCCAATCTTTGATTGGGCCGAGAGATGATACGAATCCAAAGTTGACAATAACAGCATCTACTTCTTCTGTAACGAGTTCTTCTGTTTTGCTGTTGCGGAGAACCACTTTTTCGATCGTGCCTTCTCCTTCCAACGCATGAGGCTCAAACGGTGTCAGAACATTGACTTTTGATTTCATCAAATTCTCTACACTGTGTTCATGTGCGCGAAACTTATCACGACGATGAACAATCGTGACCTTTTTTGCAATTGGTTCTAACATAAGCGCCCAATCAACTGCGGAATCACCGCCGCCAAATACGACTACATTTTGGCCTGCAAATTTATTTAAATCATCGACAAAGTAATGAAGGTTTGTTTTTTCGTATTTTTCCGAGTCTGCAAGTTCCAGTCTGCGAGGCTCAAAAGCGCCTACACCAGCAGTAATAATGGCAGTGCGAGAGTAGTGAACCCCTTTGTCTGTTGTAATTTCGAAGATGTCTTCTTTCTTTTCTACATTGAGTACTTTTTCTTCAAGGCAAATTTCTGTTTCGAAGTGGGCTACCTGTTCTTTCAGTCGATCAATTAGTTCCTGTGCACGGATTTTTGGAAAGCCTGCCACATCATATATGAACTTTTCCGGGTATAATGCGGAAAGCTGTCCGCCGAGTTGTGGCATGCTTTCAATTATTTTGCAGCTGGATTGCCGCATTCCCGCGTAAAATGCGGTAAACAAGCCAGTCGGACCTCCGCCAATGACCGTAATTTCATACACTTTCTCATCCCTTGTCAGACTCATTTTTCTACACCTCCGGAAATTATAGATAACACAATAATTTCTTTATTTATTATAACGGGGGTTAAAAATATTGGGAAGAGAAATAATAAAAGGAATATTAAAAAAACGCGAATATTTTGTGGTTGACGAAACCTAAATATTCGTCTTACAATCGAAGACGTAAGTTGCCTTATATTGTGCATATTTTCACTTGAAAAAAGGTAAAAACCGTTTTATGATAAAAGTGTGAACAAATTTGTAATAGTTAGTGACGAAAAAACGCATGGAACACTTTTTAGAGGGGAACATAGTGAAAAAAAGTACAATGCGTTGTGAATGATAAATCAAAGGAAAATGGAAGTGAAAAAATGAGTACACCGAAAATTTTAATTTTGGGCGCCGGATACGGTGGTTTGATGACAGCTGTTCGCCTGCAAAAACAATTAAACTACAATGAGGCAGAAATTACGCTCGTAAATAAGCATGATTATCATTATTTTACGACGTGGCTGCATGAGCCAGCAGCCGGCACAAAAGACCCGGATCAATGCCGTGTAGAAATCGTGGATTTGCTGGATACAAGCAAAGTGAAATTCGTAAAAGGAACCGTAACGGAAATCAAGCGTGAAGAAAAGCAAGTATTGCTTCAATCCGGCGAGAGCCTTACTTATGATTATCTCGTTATCGGTCTTGGCAGCGAACCAGAAACATTCGGTATCCAAGGGCTGAAAGAACACGCATTCAGCATCCGCAGTATTAACAGTGTGCGCGAAATTCGCGAGCATATTGAATATTGCTTCGCAAAATATAAAATGGAAAAACGTCCAGAATTGCTTACATTCATCGTTGGAGGCGCAGGCTTTACAGGCATTGAATTCGTAGGCGAATTGTCTGATCGTGTACCTGAGCTGTGCAAAGAGTTCGACGTAGATCCGTCTGTAGTGAAAATCTACAATATTGAAGCTGCTCCAACAGTACTGCCTGGCTTTGATCCTGAATTGGTCAATTATGCTATGGAAGTTCTGTCCCGCAAAGGTGTTACGTTTAAAATCAGTACGCCGATTAAAGAGTGCACTCCAGAAGGCGTTGTACTTGCTGATGGTGAAGAGATTAATTCCACTACTGTTGTGTGGACGGGTGGTGTGCGCGGAAATGCCATTATCGAGAATGCTGGTTTTGAGACGATGCGCGGTCGTGTAAAAGTAGATCCGTATCTCCATGCACCAGGACACGAAGACGTGTTCATCGTTGGTGATGGCGCATTAATCATTAATGAAGAAACGGATCGCCCGTATCCGCCGACTGCACAAATTGCTATCCAACAAGGTGAAAACTTGGCGCAGAACCTGACTGCCCTGATTCGTGGTGGTGAGTTGAAGCCGTTTGTTCCTGCCCTTAAAGGTACGGTAGCTTCTCTAGGTAAAGGCGAAGCAATTGGACTTGTTGGCGATAAGAAAATCTTCGGCAGTACAGCTGCATTAATGAAGAAAGTAATCGACAACCGTTCTTTGTATATGCTGGGCGGGCTGTCACTTGTTCTGAAAAAAGTAAAACTGTAGGGATAGGAAATTGTGAGACACGCCAGCGTTCAGGTGCGCGCCCTATTAACGGAAGAGGAGCGTGCACGTTACGAGAAGTTATTTGAGGTTGGTAAATATCTGGAATCTCAAGAACGCCATGATTTGGCTTATACGATTCAACGTGAACTTGAATTCCTGATTGAGCCCGCGATTGAGCGGCTGCAAGAGAAGGGCCGGCAGCGTGGCAACCGTGATTATCTCGATCCGATTGTTATGCGAGCCAAAAATAATGAAGAACAAGTATAACTATCAAGGGAGGGCCTTTAATACGGAGGCTCTCCTTATTTAATGGATAAGAAAGCTACACATGCTATTTATAATCATATTATCTGAAAGCCGCGCGGCAGCGCCCGTAAGCTTTTCTTATCTTTACAACAGAAGCTTTATTCGTTTATAATATTTTGAAAATATAGATATTTATTAAAAGCCCAAGGAGGGATTAGCATGAACGAAAGAATAATGTGGGAGACATGTGTATATTGTGAGGGGAATGGTTACTTCCAAGTTATTACTGGAGGGTCGACCACATGTCTGGCCTGTGAGGGCGAAGGTCTTGTATCTAAACGGAGGTCTGAAGCAAGCATAGGAATAAAATAGAACAAAAAATGACGAAATAAGCTGAACAATTGACCCCCTTATCCGAATCTATTACACTAAATTGTATGAATATGGATGGGGGTGATATGATTGAATATCGCGCAATTTATTATTGGAATCCCACTTTTTATCGTCCTCCTTTTTGGAATTGGATTTATTTTGAATATGCTTGTAAAAACGACGTGGATGCCAACATTTTTGTATATGAGCATCGTGGCAGGCGTATTAATATATTTAGTAATGAATCATCGCACTCCGCATATGGCTGATTATGTGATGCTGATTTCCGGTCTGCTAGGTGCAGTTGCCAGTGGTTGGACTATTAAGATGTTACGAATGAAAGGCTACCGTATGTTTTAATTGGTGGAAGTTCACTTGTAAACCCCTTGTAAAGGGGTTTTTTTTATGGATAAGAAAGCTCCTTTTTTACTCACTTCTCTTATTTTTGCTTCAGACGGGAATGTATAAGCCTGAGATAGACGGGAGATGATGAGTAGAAGAGGAGGCTAATAATTACATGGACATTATTGTGAAAAACGTGAAAGGCTCTCTCCCCTATCTGCTCATCGCGATTATCTGCACGGCGTTTGGCGTCTATATACTGCTAGAGAAGCCACAGCAGTCAACAGCAAACGTACCGGACATGAAACAGGCCGAAATACAAGCACCGAAAGCTTCAGACAAAGTAGACGCACCTCCGGTTGCACATCCGAAGAAAGAGCAGAAAAAGGAGCGTTTTCCGCTTGCATCACGCGGGGAATCAGTAGAGACGCTGGCCACGCTGGCGCAATATCCTAAAGTAAACGTTGTGGCGACTGGTTATTCGCCCGGTCCTGAGTCAACAGGAAAGGATGTTGGACATCCAGCATACGGGATTACATACTCTGGTGTAAAAGTGAAGCGAGCTCCCCAGTCATTTTCTACAATTGCTGCTGATTTGAACACGTTTCCGCTTGGTACCATTCTATACATCCCAGGCTATGGCTATGGGGTGGTAGCAGATATCGGTTCTGCTATTAAAGGAAATAAAATCGATTTGTATTTTGACAAAAAAGAGGACGTATACGCACAATGGGGCAAAAAGCAGCTTGACGTATACGTAATCGAGCGAGGAAACGGCAAACTAAATGAAGGGCTGTTCGCCGAGCTAACTACTGCAATCGAAGCGGAAGCCAAAAAACAATAAAGCGAAACCTCACCTAGTGGAGGGATTACTGCCGGTTAGGGCAGGATAAAAGAGGACAGGTCAAGCGCCTGTCCTCTTACTTCATATGCGAGTGTTACAGCTCAAGCAAATAATATAGCAGAGTAGATTGAATAATACCAAGCCAACCGCCTACAAGTACTTCACTTGGCTGGTGACCCAGCAACTCCTTCAGCTTCTTTGCGCGTTCGCGACGCGGTTTTACGCGCATAGATTTCAATTCATCAATGAGCTGGTTGAAATCTTCCAACAGAATATTAAGAATGGCTGCATGTGTACCTGCGTGACGACGAACACCGGCTGCGTCAAACATAATGATGATGGAGAAAATAACGCATATCGCAAAATACGTAGAACCGAATCCTTCAACAAGTCCTACAGCGGTAGTAAGTGCAGTGACAGCCGCCGAATGGGAGCTGGGCATGCCTCCTGTGCTGAACATTAGCCTCCAATCCCATTTGCGAAGTGCAAAGAAAGTAATAGGAACTTTGATTCCCTGGGCAATGCCAATCGCGAGCAGCGCGGACCAGAGCGGAAAGTTGGACAACAAATCGGACATCGACTTCTTCCTTTCTTGAAAGGTCTCTATTCTATATTGTATAACGAATACGTTAAGAAATCATTTTCTTGCAGGAAAAAACTTTAGACAGCATATCGTGTACATTTTCTTTTCTCACATTTGCTGATAAAATTTTTGTTGGAGGTGCAGATGCGATGAAAATTGAAGTGAAAAGTGAAAAACTGCAGGATTGCACAGCACAATGCGTACTTGTTGGAGTTTTTGAAGGCGAACAGGACTTACCCGCATCGTTGAAGGACGTAGATGAGAAGATGAATGGGGCACTGACCGGACTATTTACGAATGGAGAAATCAGCGGTAAGAAGAAAAACACCCAGTTTGTACATACATTTGGCAAAACGATGGTACGGCGCATTATGATGGTAGGACTTGGAAAACAAGAAGAACTTTCTTTCGAAGATATGCGAGATATTAGCGCGCGTGCTACCAAAGAGGCATTGCGGGCGGAAGCAACGCAACTCGCGTTTGCGTTGGATAGAGAAGCAGACGCCCTCGGAGCATTTGATGCAGCACATGCTTTTGTAGAAGGAGCAATGCTTGCTAACTACCGGTTTCCCGGCTACCATAAAGAGACGGAAGAGAAGCCTGAGCTTGAAGAGCTAACAATATTGTGTGCGGGAGATACAGCAAACGAAGTAACTGAAGGGATACGTGTAGCTGAGGCGCTAGCACGCGGCACGAATCTGGCGCGTGATTTGGTCAATATGCCAAGCAACTATTTGACACCGACCGTTCTTTCCGAAAAGGCGAAAGAAATTGCTGAGCGTTACAATATGAAAGTGGAAATTCTTGATAAGGCGGACATGGAAGTATACGGTATGGGCGGACTGCTTGGTGTAAGTCAAGGATCGATTGAGCCACCTAAGCTTATCGCCATCAAATATCAAGGAACTGACAAATGGGAAAATGTTATCGGGTTTGTCGGCAAGGGCATCACATTCGACTCGGGTGGTATTTCCCTTAAGCCGGGTGCTGGTATGGATGAAATGAAAGGTGATATGGGTGGAGCCGCAGCCGTGCTAGGTGCATTGGAAGCGATTGGTACGTTAAAGCCAGCGGTTAATATTGCAGCAGTTATTCCGACCACTGAGAACATGCCAAGCGGTTCGGCATTGAAACCCGGTGATGTCATTACGACGATGAGCGGGAAAACAGTTGAAATCCTTAATACGGACGCTGAGGGCCGACTCATTCTGGCTGACGGTATGAGCTATGCACGTAAAATCGGAGCCAGTTATCTTATTGATTTAGCGACGCTTACAGGCGCTGCGATGGTTGCGCTTGGTACATGCACGACCGCGGCGTTGACAAATAATGAGGCATTAATGGAAGAAGTAATGGAAGCGGCTGTTGAGGCGGGTGAACTTGTATGGCGCTTGCCGGGATACAAGCCGTACATGGATCAGATTAAAAGTCAAATCGCCGATCTCAAAAATACAGGCGGGCGCAATGCGGGTGCGATTACAGCCGGTTTGTTCGTTGGAGAATTCGCAGAAGGGACGCCATGGGTGCATCTGGACATCGCTGGTACAGCATGGGCTGACAAAGCAGGCGATTTGTCTCCAACAGGAGGTACGGGTGCCATGGTACGAACATTAGCTAAACTGGTATTGCGTCGTGCAGAGAAGACTGAAACAGATTAAGTTCGGATTTTTGCGACAAATTAGCACCAAAAACGAATAATAGAATAAATTTCTGGAATAAAGTTCGGATTTTTTGTGAATCCGGACTTTATTTTTTAGAATGGATTCGGTATAATGACTCCATCAGCAAAAATGAAAGCAAAAACTCGTATAATAGCAGGGATAAGGCCTGCAAGTTTCTACCAGATTGCCGTAAACAATCTGACTACGAGTGAAAATGAGAATTTCTCGGAAAGTGTACCTGTAGCCTGATCAGGTAATCAGGCCGGGTTGATAATCCGGAAGTCCGTTTTCGCTCGCTGGAGCGACGGCTTCCGGATTTTTTATACGTAAGGAGGATACAAATGGAGCTGCTAAAACGAAGAATTCGTGAAGAGGGACATGTATTGGGTGACAAAGTATTAAAGGTGGACTCGTTTTTAAACCATCAAATCGATCCGGTGCTTATGATGGAAATCGGTGAAGAATTCGCACGTCGTTTTGCAGAGGCTGGCGTAACAAAAATCCTTACGATTGAGTCTTCGGGGATTGCTGCTGCGCTGACCGCAGCATTAAAGTTGAACGTTAAAGTTGTATTTGCACGCAAGAAAAAATCAGCGTTAATGAATGAAGAGGTATACATGACAAAAGTTCATTCATTTACAAAAAATGAAACGAATGAAGTTACTGTGCTGAAGAAATTTCTTGGAGCGAATGAAAAAGTATTAATTATTGATGACTTCCTCGCAAATGGGGAAGCAGCAATGGGATTGGCTCATCTGGTTGAGCAGGCCGGAAGTGAAGTCGTGGGTATTGGCATCGTTATTGAAAAAGCGTTCCAGAATGGCGGCAAACGTCTGCGGGAGCACGGGTTTAAAGTGGAATCTTTGGCACGTATTGCGGCATTTGCCGATGGTCAGGTGCAGTTTGTTGAAGAGTGTGTACAAGCATAGCGAATAAAAACGGAATCATTATTTAGGAGGAAATTCCGGTGCAGAAAAAAGTAGGTTTATGGAGAACAGGAACGCTGGGGATGCAGCATGTGCTTGCTATGTATGCAGGAGCTGTCGTCGTTCCTTTAATCGTTGGTCCGTCCATCGGAATGACGCCGGAACAAGTCGCATATTTGATTTCTATTGACTTGTTTACCTGTGGAATTGCGTCTTTACTACAGGTGATTGGCGGCAAGTATTTCGGTGTAAAATTGCCCATTTTGATGGGCTGTGCGTTTCAGGCAGTAGGGCCGATGATTGCCATCGGAAAAGCTGAGGGAATTACAGCTATATACGGAGCCATTATTGCTGCAGGTATTATCATAATGATTATGTCGCAATTTATGAATAAAATTTTACGATTCTTTCCACCTGTTGTAACAGGATCCGTAGTTGTAATTATTGGTACATCGCTTATCGGTGCAGCGATGGGGAATATCGTAGGTCAGCCGGATTCGCCTGGCTATGGAAGTGGTACAAGCTTGTTTTTAGCCACCATTACACTTTTATCCATCGTATTGATGAATCGCTTTTTTGAAGGGTTTATGAAGTCCATATCAGTACTTCTTTCACTTGTTATCGGTACAGCCGTTGCCTACTTTATGGGGCTTGTTGACTTTTCGACTGTAGGGAAAGCAAGCTGGTTTCATATGGTTGAACCATTCCGTTTTGGAATGCCTACTTTCCATTTGTCAGCCATTATTGCTATGGTCCTTGTTGGGATTGTAAGTATGGTTGAAACAACGGGTGTGTTCTTTGCATTGGCGGATGTGTGTGATAAGAAAATCGATGGGGAAGATATTAAGCGAGGTTTGCGTGCAGAAGGAATGGCGCAGGTCATTGGGGGAATATTCCAAGCGTTCCCTTATACGACATATTCACAAAACGTAGGTCTAGTAGCCCTTACTGGTGTAAAAACGAGAAATGTTGTTGTGGCTGCCTGTATTATTATTATGACGCTGGGACTTCTTCCAAAGGTTGCAGCGCTCACGACAGTGATCCCGAATCCTGTGCTTGGCGGTGCGATGATTCCGCTGTTCGGCATGGTTATTTCTTCCGGTGTGCGTCAGCTGGTAACGGTAGATTTTCGTCGCATGGAGAATATGCTGATTGTAGCTGTTTCTGTAGGTTTGGGACTTGGCGTGTCCATTGCCCCGGAAGTATTCTCGCAACTTCCTAACGGCTTGCGTCTTATCATGGAGAGCGGAATTGTTACCGGAAGTTTTGCGGCTATTTTCCTGAATATAATTTTGAACGGTCTTCGAAGCCAAAGTGTAGAGGATACGATTGCGGTACTTAAATCTGAACACTCGGCAGAATCTGTTATGTAAGCTATATAAAATTAGACAGATAGAAAGTATAATTTTGAAAATTTTATTTGTTTTTCCGCTTGACACCTGTTTCATCCATGTCTATAATTGCATGTAATATCACAAACGATTTACACAGTTTTATGAATTGAAAATTGATAGAATAAATAAGTAATAACGTTGACGGGGATACGTGTATAGCCTCTTCTTTAACCAGAGAGTCCGGAAAAGGTGGAAGCCGGATAAGAATGCTGTATATATCTCACCCCAGAGTTGCTATTCCGAAAGAAGCGATTCTAGTAGGAATAAGCCGTGCGGCACGCGTTATGTGCCAGGGTTAGCATAGGAGAGGCTAACTCGTTGAGGTTGCTGACCGTGAGGCGGCAACGAATTTGGGTGATACCGCGAACTCTTTCGCCCCAGACTGACATGTTGGAAGTCAGGGGATGAAAGGGTTTTCTTTATTTTCACCCGTTTTTCTGATTTCCGAACAGAACAGTCATATAGCCCTGTTCTGTTCAGTATAAATTTTTAGACTATTTTAA
Source organism: Aneurinibacillus aneurinilyticus ATCC 12856 (assembly GCF_000466385.1). Taxonomy (GTDB): domain Bacteria; phylum Bacillota; class Bacilli; order Aneurinibacillales; family Aneurinibacillaceae; genus Aneurinibacillus; species Aneurinibacillus aneurinilyticus. The sequence goes on along the minus strand of NZ_KE952758.1, from coordinate 38,475 downwards.
CAATGGGGAGATTTTTTAAGAAGGAGGAAGTATCATGAGTACAGATACGGCGATGGTTGATAATCGAGAAGCTTCTCTGCCGCCTATCGAAATGGGAGAAGAAATGTCGGGTTCGGATATGTTGCTGCGCTGTTTGTTGCTTGAAGGCGTTGAGTACGTTTTCGGATATCCGGGAGGAGCGGTTCTGCCGATTTACGACTCGCTTTATTCCAGTCGCCTAAAGCACATCCTGACACGGCACGAGCAGGGAGCGATTCATGCAGCTGATGGTTATGCACGTGCAACGGGTAAGCCGGGTGTCGTCATTGCCACTTCCGGTCCGGGAGCGACCAATCTTGTAACAGGTATTGCGACAGCACATATGGACTCTGTACCACTTGTTTGTATTACGGGGAACGTAGCGCAGAGCCTAATCGGTACAGATGCTTTCCAGGAAGCGAATATTACAGGGATTACGCTTCCGATTACAAAACATAACTATTTCGTTCGCAATGTCGAGGATTTGCCACGCATTGTCAAGGAAGCATTCCATATCGCGACGACCGGGCGTCCGGGTCCTGTTCTCATCGATATTCCAAAAGATGTCAATAACGCGACAGCACCGTTCTATTATCCAGAAACAGTAAAGCTTCGCAGCTATAATCCGAATGTTAAGCCGAACAATCTTCAAATTGAAAGGTTGGCAAAGGCGATTAAAGAGGCGAAGAAGCCTGTTATCCTTGCTGGCGGCGGGATTGTTGCAGCCGGCGCAGAAAAAGAATTATTAGAATTCGCCGAAAGAACAAACATTCCGGTTATTCCGACTTTCATGGGTCTGGCAGGCTTCCCGGGAACGCATCCGCTTTGTCCGGGTATGCCGGGTATGCATGGTTCTTATGCGTCTAATCAGGCACTGCTAAATACGGACCTATTGATTAATATGGGAGCACGCTTTGATGACCGGATTACAATGGGACGGACGAAAGAGTTTGCACCGAATGCGAAGATTGTCCACATTGACATCGACCCTGCGGAAATCGGTAAAAACATTGATGCATACATTCCGATTGTTGGCGATGTGAAGAACGTGCTCCTCGCCGTATTGGCTAAGGCAGAACGCGCTGACTCCGACGCCTGGGTAGAGCAAATCCAAGCATGGAGTAAACAGCATCCATACAGCTATAAACCGAGTCCAGAAGGTCGGCTGAAGCCGCAACGCGCAGTTGAGATTATGTATGAATCAACCGGTGGAGATGCGATTGTTACCACTGACGTTGGCCAGCATCAGATGTGGGTGGCTCAATATTTCAAATTTAGCAACCAGCGCTCCTTCATTTCTTCCGGGGGACTTGGCACGATGGGCTTTGGTTTCCCGGCGGCGATCGGTGCACAGATGGCTCATCCAGACCAGACAGTTATTTCGGTAAGTGGTGACGGCGGCTTTCAGATGAACCTCCAGGAGCTGGCAGTTGTCGCCAACCATAACCTGCCGATCAAGATTGTCGTTATCAACAATAATTGTCTCGGGATGGTACGCCAATGGCAGGAGTTATTCTATGACCATCGTTACAGCCAGATTGATTTGAGCGTAAGCGTCGATTTTGTCAAACTTGTTGAAGCTTATGGCATCAAGGGGCTGCGTGCTTCGACGGAAGAAGAAGCGGAGCGTGTATGGCAGGAAGCGATGAACACGAATGGACCGGTATTTGTTGAATTCGTGGTGGAATCGGAAGAAAATGTTTATCCGATGGTAGCGGCTGGCAACACGCTTGATCAAATGGTTTTGGGAGATGAGGAGTAACATGGAACAAAAACATACCATTTCGATTCTGGTTAACGATCAGCCGGGGGTTCTGACCCGGGTTGCGAACCTGATGGGTCAACGGGGTTTCAATATTGATAGCATTACAGTCGGTCAGTCAGAGGAGCCAGGATTGTCAAGAATGATCATCGTAACGAGTGGAGACGACAGAACGATTGAGCAGATTATGAAGCAATTCCATAAGTTAATCGATGTGATTAAGGTGCAGCACCTAAGTAGTGGTCCGATGGTGTCGAGAGAGCTGGCACTTATTAAAGTAGAAGCAACACCTGTGACACGTGCTGAAATCAGCGGCGTTATTGAGCCGTTCCGTGCCAGTGTCGTCGATGTAGGCCCGGCTTCTCTGGTTATTCAGGTTACTGGTGATTCTCATAAAATTGATGCATTAATCGAACTGTTGATGCCATATGGTATTAAGGAGCTTTCACGTACAGGCGTAACTGCGATTAGCCGTGGCGTCGCAACGCTTGCCAAAGTTTAGTATTCATCATTATGTTTTCAATTCATTAAATAATATAAATTGCACACACAATAGGGGAGGAACATTCCATGATTACAATGTACTATGAAAAAGACGCAAACCAAGAGTTATTACAAGGCAAGACAGTTGCTATTGTTGGATATGGTAGCCAGGGACACGCACAGGCACAAAACTTGCGCGATAGCGGCGTGAAAGTTGTAATCGGCTTGCGCAAAGGACGTTCTTGGGAACAGGCAGAAAATGACGGTTTCGAGGTGCTTACTGTAGATGAGGCGTCTGCGCGTGCTGACGTCATCATGATTCTGCTTCCAGATGAAATGCAGGCAAAAGTGTACAAAGAACAAATCGAGCCGAACTTAAAAGATGGTGCCGCATTGTTCTTCTCACACGGCTTTAACATTCATTTTGAACAAATCGTGGCTCCAGCCGGTGTAGACGTTGTAATGGTAGCGCCGAAAAGCCCTGGTCACATGGTTCGCCGCGTATATACAGAAGGTTTCGGTGTACCGGGATTGCTGGCTGTATATCAAGACGGAACTGGAAAAGCGAAAGAGCTTGGCCTCGCATACGCAAGCGGTATCGGCTGCACACGTGCGGGCGTTATCGAAACAACATTCCGTGAAGAAACAGAGACGGATCTGTTTGGTGAGCAGGCAGTATTGTGTGGTGGTGCATCCGAGCTGGTAAAAGCAGGATTCGAGACGCTAGTAGAAGCCGGATATGCACCGGAAATCGCTTATTTCGAATGCTTGCATGAATTAAAATTGATTGTTGACCTGATGTATGAGGGTGGACTGGAATACATGCGCTATTCCATCAGCGACACGGCTGAATTCGGTGATTACAGCATCGGTCAGCGTATCGTAACGGAAGAAACGAAGCAAGAAATGAAAAAAGTATTGAAAGAAATCCAGACAGGTCAATTCGCAAAGAACTGGATTCTTGAGAACCAATCCGGCCGTGCGGCATTTGGGGCGCGCCGCCGTTTAGAAAAAGAGCACCAAATCGAGCAAGTTGGTAAACAACTGCGTGAAATGATGGCTTGGATTAAGAAATAAGGAGAGAAACCAAAACTGTGGAGGTGCCAGGGAATGCGTACGATTGAGATTTTTGATACCACCCTGCGGGACGGTGAACAGTCTCCGGGTGTCAATTTAAGCACAAATGAGAAAATGGAAATTGCTCTGCAACTAGAGCGCCTGGGGGTGAATCGGATTGAAGCTGGCTTTGCCGCCGCCTCCCCCGGGGATTTACAGTCCATCCGCAATATTGCAAAGCGGGTAAAAAATTCGACTATCGTAAGCTTATCCCGCGCACGTCTGCAGGATATTGACAAAGCATGGGAAGCTCTGCGTGATGCCGAGTCGGCTTGCCTGCATACATTTCTTGCGACTTCCCCTATCCATCGGAAGTATAAGCTGAACATGACAAAGGAACAGGTCATTGAAAATGCAGTAGCTGCAGTAAAGCATGCGAGAAAATACTTTGATTTGGTAGAGTTCTCGTGCGAGGATGGTTCACGTACCGAACTCCCCTACCTAATTGAAGTAGTGCAGGCGGTTGTGGATGCAGGTGCCCGTATCGTCAATATTCCGGATACGGTAGGATATACGACACCAGCGGAGTATGGAAATATTTTCACCCAGTTGCAGAACAATGTCCGGGGCATTGAGAATGTGCGATTGAGTTGCCACTGTCATAATGACCTGGGCATGGCGGTTGCGAATACGCTGGCCGCCATTGAAGCAGGGGCAACCCAGGTAGAAGGAACGATTAACGGCATCGGTGAACGGGCTGGTAACGCTGCGCTGGAAGAGGTGGCGCTTGCTATTGATACGCGCAAAGATTTCTATCAGGCCACGACTAATCTAAAACTGGAAGAGATTGCACGCACCAGTAAGCTTGTTAGTCGCTTAACAGGTATGTTTGTACCGGGGAATAAGGCCGTCGTAGGGGCCAATGCGTTTGCGCATCAGTCTGGTATTCATCAGGATGGTATGCTGAAAGAATCAAGCACGTATGAGATTATTCGTCCGGAACGTGTAGGCGTTAAGGCAACGCGTCTTGTACTTGGCAAGCTTTCTGGCCGTGCCGCTTTTAAAGATAGGTTGGTAGAACTTGGATATGAATTAGGCCAGGAAGAGTTAAATGAAGCATTTACTCGCTTCAAGGATTTGTGTGACCGCAAGAAAGATGTGAGCGATGAGGACATTGTTGCGCTTATTGATTCTAAGCTGGTTGACGTTCCTGAAGCATATATTCTGGAAAATATTCAGCTATCATACGGCAATAATTCCGTGCCGACGGCAAGCATACGCGTACGTACTGCTGCGGGTGAAGTGCTTGAAGAAGCTGCATGCGGAAATGGTTCCGTCGATTCCATTTATAAAGCGATTGATCGGGTAACGAACGAGGATGTTGTGCTGGAAGACTATAAGATTGTATCGATCACTCACGGCAAAGATGCACTTGGTGAAGTATATGTGCGTCTCTCGCAAGAGAACGGGGAGCGTACAGTCCAGGGCCGTGGAGTTAGCACGGATATACTGGAAGCGAGTGCCAAAGCTTATTTGGGCGCACTGAATAAGCTTATCGCGCGCCGGAGCGATGCCGTAGAAGAAGTTGTGATGTAGAGAGGAAGGAAACGTGGCATGAGTCAAAACTTTACCATCACCGTTCTGCCAGGAGACGGCATCGGGCCGGAGGTCATCGAGCAGGCGGTCAATGTAATGAAAGTAGTCGAAGAGCTTGAAGGAGTTAGTTTTTCGTTTGAATATGCGCGTTTGGGCGGATGTGCCATCGATGAGGATGGCACGCCGCTGCCGCAGGATACGTTAGAGAAAGCGCGGCGTTCTGATGCTGTGCTGCTAGGTGCGGTTGGAGGACCGAAGTGGGATAATAATCCGGCTCACCTTCGTCCGGAAACAGGATTGCTTGGTATTCGTAAGGAGCTTGGCCTATATGCTAACCTTCGCCCAGCCTTTATGTTGGATTGTATGGTTGGTGTATCGGCATTGCGAGAAGAAGTCGTACAAGGTGTCGACCTTATGGTTATCCGTGAGTTGACCGGGGGTCTATATTTCGGCGAAAAGAAACGCTATGAGACGGAAAAAGGCGAAGTTGCTTCCGATGAACTAATCTATTATGAATATGAGATTGAGCGGATTGTGCGACGCGCATTCGAAGTAGCGCGTTTGCGCAGCAAGAAGCTGACTTCCGTAGATAAAGCGAATGTACTGGAGTCGTCACGCTTATGGCGCAAAGTGGTCGATCGGATTGCCCCTGAGTATCCGGATGTAGAATTGCGCCATCAGTTAGTTGACTCTTGCGCGATGGAACTCATTCGTTGGCCGAAGCAGTTCGATACGATTGTAACGGAAAACATGTTCGGTGATATTCTAAGTGATGAAGCCTCAATGCTGACAGGCTCGATCGGTATGCTTCCATCCGCATCGCTGGCAGACGGTAATTTTGGTTTATATGAACCTGTACATGGTTCAGCGCCGGATATTGCAGGTAAAGGTATCGCCAATCCGACTGCAACCATTTTGTCGGCTGCCATGATGCTCAGATATTCATTTGGACTTGAAAAAGCAGCGAATGCGATTGAACAAGCCGTGCATAACGTTCTGAATTCCGGCGTGCGTACAGGAGATATCGCTTCTAACAAAGAGGAAGCGGTCGGAACTGAAGAAATGACAAACAAAATCATTGCTGCTATGCGTGAAGCCTACGTTCAGGCATAGTATGATGGTTGATCAATAAAAATGCCCGCCAAGTTTCCGAGTGTATAAACAAGGAAGCTTTGGCGGGTATTTTTTGATAAAAGCGACATCAGGCGGACGTCGGGCCTTCCAGCGAAAAAAAGGATGGAAGGCAACGACCGCGTTTTTTTCATTCATGTTGCAAAAATTCCTTTACCGGTGTTCCCCATTCGATTTCTGCATCCGGATAGCTTCTTTGAATAATTTCCGTAATTTCGAAGAAGTCGTCACGGGTAAGACCTTTCAGCCGATTCGGTTGACGTGGCCAGACTGAAATTTTGGTCACAGTAAACCGCTCTTCCGTATTTCCTAGATATTTCTCACCTTCGAACAAGACCCCCTTGTATGTAAGCAGAAGGTTGCGGCGTACGTTGTCGCTGTCATCGAGAAAAAATGTTTGCTTCTTCTCATGTGCCGTCAGGAGCTGTCGTTTCGGATTGAAGATATATTGAAACCACCATACAATAAAGACAATAATGGCTAAGAGCATCAGAAAACGCAGCATAATGTTCCCTCTTTTCATGCAAAAGTATCCATCTACTCTTTGTATACGGATTCATTAGAAAAAGGATGCAAAAAAATGCTATACTATCACACAGAAGTTTATAATTAGAATGAGGGATTGTATTCCATGAATGTACTTGTAACGACATTAAATGCTAAATATATCCATACATCATTGGCATTGCGCTATTTGAAAGCATTCTGTCAAGATGATTTCAAGGTGGAGCTTACAGAATACACCATCAAAGATCCAGCGATGAATGTAGTGTCTGATTTATTTCAGCGCAAACCGGATGTCATCGGTTTCTCCTGCTATATCTGGAATATCGAAGAAACGATTCAGATTATTTCTATGTTAAAAAAGGTAATGCCCGAGGTCAAAATCATACTCGGCGGGCCTGAAGTTTCGTATGATGTAGAATATTGGATGAATCGTCTATCCGATATTGACTTTATTGTAGTTGGTGAAGGAGAAGAGACGTTTCATCATCTTCTCAAAGAAATTGAGGGTGAACAAAAATATCATTTTGTCTATGGGGTCGCATATCGGAAGAATGGAGAGGCGATTATCAATCCACCGCGTCCTAAACTGGATTTAAACCAAATCCCTTCTCCTTTCTATTTTGAAGAAGATATGCAAAGTCTCGGCAATCGGGTGACATATTTCGAAACAAGTCGGGGCTGTCCTTTCTCCTGTCAGTTCTGTCTCTCAAGCATCGAAGTAGGTGTACGGTACTTCGACATTGAACGTACAAAACGAGATTTGCTTCATTTGATTGAAAGTGGGGCGAAGCTCATCAAATTTGTTGACCGTACATTCAACATTAAACGTGACTATGCGCTAGAGATTTTTCAGTTTCTAATCGACAACCATCAGGGTTGTGTGTTTCAATTTGAGATTACCGCCGATATTATGCGTCCAGAGGTGCTTGATTATCTAGCTGAACATGCACCACCAGGTATCTTCCGTTTTGAGATTGGCGTACAGTCCACCAATGATGCGACGAATGATATTGTGAAGAGAAGACAGAATTTTACCAAGCTGGCTCGGACGGTTACAAAAGTTAAGGAGAGCGGGAAAATTGATCAGCATCTTGACTTGATTGCAGGCTTGCCGGAAGAGGACTACATGTCGTTTCGCAAGACGTTCAACGATGTGTTTGCGCTGCGTCCTGAAGAGCTGCAGCTAGGTTTTCTGAAGATGCTGCGTGGTACAGGCATGCGTATTAGTGCAGAGAAATACGAGTATAAATATATGGATCATGCACCATATGAAATACTGGAGAATCGTGTGCTTCCATTCAGTGATATCGTTCGGATTAAGCGAGTAGAAGATGTTCTGGAAAAATATTGGAACGCTCATCGTATGGATCATACATTGTTATATCTAATGAAACATGAATTCGCATCGGCTTTTGACTTTTTCCAGGAGTTTGGAGATTTCTGGGAAGCCAGGGGATGGTCTCGTATCGGACATCAGCTTGAAGATTTATTTACACGGCTGCATTTGTTCCTAAGACGGAGGGATACAGAGCGCTTACCGATTATTGAGGCACTGATGAAATACGATTACTTCATGAACTACAAATATAAACCGCGCAAAGTATGGTGGTCGTATGACATTGAGAAAACAGAGCAATCCCGCCTGTTGAAAGCACTGGCACAACAGCCGGGAATCGCCGGGGAAAAATTTGCTGCGCTTGGATTGGACGAGAAACAACTGCACAAGCATACAATGCTGGAAATTCTCCCGGTTGACCTGGCGTCATATATGATGTCAGGAGATATGAAGCAGGAAGGCACATTGCTGCTCGTCTATTATAATCCGGAGGAGAGCGATAGACCGAACGCTTATTTCATCCCATTGTCAGCATTGCAGCGGGTTTTCGTATAAGAGGCATTTCAAAAAGTGCGGGAAACATAGCTGCGAATTTCTGCGTTAACTTCCGCTGCGCAGGTCTGTCGTCCCTTTTTACACACGCCCTATAAAAATTAAGAAGAAAAAGGACCTGTCCATCTTATCTTATCAAGGAGGTGCGACGGGTCTTTTTCTGTTATATGGGTGATTCTGCATGGTTTGTTTGATTGCATGTGTGAATGTTAGACAGGGCGAAACTTTCGCTTTTTTTGTTCAGTTCGAAGATAGCGGTGCATAATAAATTCTATAGAGCCAAGTACAATTCCGGATAGTATACTGCCTAGAACTGTAATGTGGCTGTTTGTAAATAGCCATCCTGATAAATAGACGATGGCTGCGATAGCTATTGCTCCTTGCAGGGTTGCCAGATAAATGCCGAACATGCCGAGTACGATTTCATCGGCAATCAGACCAATAATAAGCAGAAGAAAACTGACATCAAGCCAGTGCTGAACACTGCTAAACGTTATCTGCCGCGGAAACACGAGCGATAGCAGATACAATGTGCCGGGAAACAGGACAATTTTGTATAGGAAATTGAGAAAGATACGCTTTGCCACTTTATCTGCTCCTTTTCCTTTTAGTATGTGCATAAAGTATGCGATAATATGGAATAGGAAAGGTAAAGCTTGGCATTCTATATCTTGTAAAGAACAAACGGGAGGTATGATTGTGGAAGATAAAACGCTGCAAATGTACAAAGAACTCACAGAAACGCCCGGTGTACCTGGACATGAACGCCAGGTGCGTGAAGTTATGCGCAAGTACATAGAACCTTATGCGGACGAGGTAACAACAGACAACCTGGGAAGTCTGTTGGCACGCAAGGGAGATAAAGGACCGAAAATTATGGTGGCAGGCCACCTTGACGAAGTAGGTTTCATGGTAACGATGATTACCGATAAAGGGTTCCTTAAATTTCAGCCGCTTGGTGGTTGGTGGGAGCAGGTCATGCTGGCACAGCGCGTCGCTATTCAAACCCGGAACGGAGTCATCGAAGGGGTTATCGGCTCTGTTCCACCGCATATTCTGTCACCGGAGGCACGTAAGAAGCCGGTCGAGATGAAGGATATGTTTATTGACATTGGTGCCTCGAGCAAAGAGCAGGCGGAAGAGTATGGTATACGTCCAGGTGATACGGTCGTTCCGATTTGTCCGTTTACAGTCATGACGAATCCGAAAATCATGATGGCAAAAGCATGGGATAATCGTGTTGGTATTGCTTTAGCCATTCAAACTTTGGAGCAGCTACAGAATGTAAATCATCCAAACACAGTGTATGGAGTAGGAACGGTCCAGGAGGAAGTAGGACTCCGCGGAGCGCAGACATCCGTATTTGCAGTTAATCCTGATATCGCATTTGCAGTGGATGTCGGCATCGCCGGAGATACTCCGGGAGTTAAAGAAGGAGATGCCATGTCCAAAATCGGGGAAGGACCGCAGGTGTTATTGTATGATGCATCTATGGTCGGTCATCCGGGTTTGCGTAAGCTGGTGGTGGAGACAGCGGAAGAGAACGGAATCCCATTTCAGTATGATGTGATGGCACGCGGAGGTACGGATGCGGGGCGCATGCATCTGAACGGCAACGGTGTACCATCCATCGTTATTGGTATTGCTACCCGTTATATCCATAGCCATGCAGCTATTCTGCATCGTGATGATATTGATAATGCCGCTAGACTTATTACTGAAACCATCAAGAAGCTTGATGAAGATACTGTGGCTAAAATTAAACGTGGTGAATACTAAGCGACTACATGAAAGAAACTCCCGAAAATTTATTTTCAGGAGTTTTTTTCTGTTTGGCTTTGTATTTTTCGCTAATGGGATTACTGCACATGCTGATGGATACAGTCTACCATTTTGTTTTTTTCCTGCTCATCCGCTTCCTGCCAGACCATTTCGAATAATACGCCCAGACCGGGAAGGGTTTTCTCCTCACCACTCGTAATCGCATCCACAATCGTATGGCGGACATCATCTTTAGATGAACCCTGCATATTGTGCATAATTGCTGCACGTAAATCCAGGTTGGAAATGTTCACTGTGTTCACGCTCCTTCGCAGTAATAACAAAATCGCTTCGTACCATAGTTTCACCGGAATGATTTATTTTCATCCCTCTCGAATGGTATAATAAAAAGCGAATTTATAAAGGGGTGGGGAGCATGGGCAGTCAGTCATACGCGATTATCGGCATGGGCCGATTCGGCGCCAGCGTAGCGCAGGCGCTCTATAGCATGGGCTATGATGTTATGGTTATGGACGAGGATGAAGAACGAATCCAGGATCATATCAACATTGCTACGCATGCCGTACAGGCCGATTCGACGGATGAGCAGGCGTTGAGAGAAGTAGGGATCCGTAACTTCGATGTTGTTGTCGTAGCGATAGGAGCCGATATTCAAGCCAGTATTCTAACAACGCTTATTTTGAAGGAACTGGGCGTAAAAATGATTGTTGCTAAAGCACAAAATGAGAGGCATGGACAGGTGCTGTACAAGGTGGGTGCGGATCGCGTCGTATTTCCGGAACGTGATATGGGATTGCGTGTCGCCCATAATCTCATCTCGCCTAATGTACTGGACTTCGTTGAATTGGCTGAAGAGTATAGCATTGCTGAGGTTGCGGCTTCAGAGGCGATGGATGGCAAGAGTTTGACCGAGCTGGATGTACGTGCCCGTTTCGGAGTGAACGTTATGGCTATTAAGAGCGGCAATTCATTCAATATTGCGCCAAGCGCCACAGACACGATTCAAGAGGGCGATATTCTTGTCGTAATTGGGCATAATGATGATTTGAAAAAATTCGAGGAAGAGTCGTAAATGACAGAACATACAGGGCAGGAGCATCGTAATGGAAAGGATTACATCAGTACAAAATACACGCATAAAACAGTGGGCCAAGCTGCACGCCCGAAAAGACCGGGAAGGCACGGGCCGCTTTTTGTTAGAAGGTATGCATCTTGTAGAGGAGGCGTGCCGCTCTGACATTCCGCTAGAAGCAATTTTGGTGGAAGAAGAGACAAGATTGCCTGAATGGCTGAACGCTTATCAGCAGACATATCCAAATGTGGAGTTGTTTTGGGTAACACGCCCTGTGCTGGAAAAAGTGGCAGAGACAAAGACACCTCAGGGTATGTTAGCTATAGCGAAGATGCGTGTTACCTTGCCAGATGTACTCGCGGATGACTGCCTGCTGCTTGTATTAGATAAGCTTCAGGATCCCGGCAATGTCGGCACGCTCATTCGTACCGCGGATGCGGCTGGCTTCGATGGCGTAGTTATCGGTGAAGGCAGCGCGGACCTGTATAATAGCAAAACCATCCGTTCGACAATGGGCTCGCTTTTTCACCTGCCGGTGTGGCGTGAGAATGTTATTGATTTTATTCATCGTATGAAAAGCGAGCATCCTGATTTGCGTGTGATTGGAACCAATCTTAAGGAGTCAAAGGCATACACAGACGTTATGTACACAGGGCCAGTTGCGCTCGTTATTGGAAACGAAGGCAGTGGAATTTCAGAGGATGTGCTGGAACTTACTGATCAGAATGTCATCATTCCGATTCATGGTCGTGCTGAATCGCTGAATGCCGCGATTGCGGGGTCGATCTTAATGTATGAAGCAATAAGGCAGCGGGCAAAATAAATCCGCTGCCTTATGTAATGTCTGTATGATTTTTATCCGCTTTCTTTTGTCGATTCTTCATATCTTCACGCATGTTCTGCCATTGGTCGCGTGCTGCACGAACCATCTGCGGTTCATTTACTTTTAGCGGATGTTCGATAACTTTGGAGAAGAAACGAAGCGCTTGATTGTGGTCACCAAGCTGCCGATGTAGTTCGCCGATAAGATAAATCAATTTGATTTCGGACATGCCGGCACGCATATAGTCGCCCTCCTGATAAGAGGCTTCATATTCACCTAGTGCAAGTGTAAGAAATCTACGTTCTTCCGGCTTTTTGTTCTGATAACGATACAGCCAGGCGAGACGCAGGCATAAACCAGCCATAACACAATGAGGTTCATGGTGGATACCTGCTGCGAAAATAGCTAGTTTATAGGTGGCAACCGCTTCTGGAATTGTACGAATGCCTGTATAGTCCTTTTGTGTCCAGTTGGCCGTGATTTTCTCTTCTGTAAGTTGCTGAAGCTGTGTCGGTACTTCCTTCCGGAATTGATCGTTAAAAGAGTAACCGCAGCGGGGACAGACTACAATATGATAGAGGATAGGATTTTCGGAATGGTCGTCATAATGTTCGCAGAAATCGGGATCACGCTTAATTGGATGGCTTCGGCGCAATCGTGTTTTTTTGCTCGTAAAGTGATGTTCACAATGAGGACAAGTGAACTTCTTGTCATAGAGGATAGTATCTAATCGACTCATGCGCTTCTCCTTTTATAGTGTGTATGAATTAAGTAAAATGGACCTATTGTTAGTATAGGTTATATTTTATTGTAAAGATAGGAAAAAGTACATAAGTGCAAATTTTTATCCACTTGCACATTTTTTGCAGATACTATATAATCTATTTTTAAATAACATGACTTAAATAAAAGGATATCATACACTATAGTAAAAAGGCATGGATGGAGACAAGTACGTGGAGTGAACGCTCCCAGGGAGAGAATGCCGTGACTGGAAGCATTCTTGAGACCGTTTTTCCGCCGAATTCACTCCTGAGCCGACCTCTGAACGTTAAAGTAAGAGGTTCCGGAATTATTTCCGTTATCAATGAGCAAGATGAGAGTGGATTTTGTCCGTTCTCGAACAAGGGTGGTACCGCGACCTCTCGCCCCTTACCGGGTGGGAGGTTTTTTTATTTTTTAATGAGGTTAAAGGAGGTTTATACAGTGCGCGAAAGATTGGAAGCATTGAAAGCGGAAGCGCTTGAAGAATTGGAGCAAATCGGGCAGACCGCACAAGTACAGGAACTGCGCGTAAAATATCTCGGCAAAAAAGGTCTTCTGACCGAAATCCTGCGTGGCATGGGCAAGCTGTCCGCGGAAGAGCGTCCGGTTATCGGACAGTTGGGCAATGAAGTGCGTTCAGCAATTGAAAGCAAGCTTGAAGAGAAGAAAGAAGCGGCTGAACGTGCGGAAATCGAAGCTAAGCTAGCGAGTGAGTCGATTGATGTAACGCTGCCAGGTCGAATGGTGCATGTAGGGAACCGCCATCCACTTACGCTGGTGACGGAACAAATTGAAGATATTTTCTTAGGTATGGGCTTTACTGTGGCAGAAGGACCGGAAATTGAAACAGATTATTATAATTTCGAAACGTTGAATCTGCCAAAGAACCATCCGGCTCGTGATATGCAGGACTCATTCTATATTACGGAAGAAATTTTGCTTCGTACCCATACGTCTCCTGTACAAGTACGTACCATGGAGAAAATGAAGGGGAAAGTGCCGGTAAAAGTGATTTGCCCGGGGCGTGTGTATCGCCGTGATAATGATGATGCCACACACTCCCATGTTTTCAATCAGGTAGAGGGCTTGATGGTAGGCGAGAATGTGCGCATGAGCGATTTGAAAGGTGTGCTCTTGAACTTTGCCCGTCAAATGTTCGGGGAAGGGACCGAAATCCGTCTGCGCCCAAGCTTCTTCCCATTCACTGAGCCAAGTGCGGAAGTTGACGTGTCATGCAGTATGTGCGGGGGCAAGGGCTGTCGGGTGTGCAAGCATACAGGCTGGCTCGAGATTTTGGGCTCAGGTATGGTGCATCCACGAGTGCTGGAGATGGCCGGCTATGATCCGGAGAAATATACAGGATTTGCGTTTGGGATGGGGATCGACCGAATCGCCATGCTGAAGTACGGTATTGATGATATCCGCCACTTCTACACGAATGATGTGCGTTTTCTGAAGCAGTTTAACCGGGTATAAAGGAGGATGGAAGACAATGAAAGTTTCATATAATTGGTTGGCGCAATATGTGGACGTATCCGGCATTACTCCGGAAGATCTTGCCGAGAAGCTGACGCGCAGCGGCGTGGAGGTCGACGCGGTAGAACATTTGAATAAAGGTGTTACGGACGTTGTCGTCGGGTATGTAACGAAGAAAGAGAAGCATCCAGATGCCGACAAGCTGAACGTATGTCAGGTGGATGTTGGCGGCGAAGAGTTGCTACAGATTGTCTGTGGAGCAAAAAATGTCGAAGCTGGGCAAAAAGTACCGGTAGCAGTCGTCGGAGCCAAGCTTCCAGGTGATTTTAAAATTAAAAAGGCAAAGCTTCGCGGCGTAGCATCGAATGGGATGATTTGCTCAGCGAAAGAACTGGGTATGAATGACAAGCTAATGCCGAAGGAAATTCAGGAAGGCATTCTTGTTCTGCCAGAAGATCTGGAAGTAGGCCAGCCGATTCATCCTGTGCTTGGTCTTGATGATGTTGTACTCGAACTGGGATTGACACCAAACCGCTCAGATTGCCTAAGCATGACAGGTGTAGCATATGAAGTGGCAGCGATTCTGGGCCGTGATGTGAAGCTGCCGGAAGGAAACGTGCCGGAGAACGGATCATCTATCGAGGGAAAAGTGGAAATAAACATTGAAGCGCCAGACCATTGTCACCGCTATATGGCACGCATGATTTCAGGAATAAAGCTTGCACCTTCACCGCTTTGGATGCAGAATCGTCTGATGGCAGCGGGCGTACGTCCTATAAATAATGTAGTCGATATTACGAATTATGTCATGCTTGAAACCGGACAGCCGCTGCATGCGTTTGATTATGCCAAAGTAGATAA
This sequence comes from Aneurinibacillus aneurinilyticus ATCC 12856, assembly GCF_000466385.1. Classification (GTDB taxonomy): domain Bacteria; phylum Bacillota; class Bacilli; order Aneurinibacillales; family Aneurinibacillaceae; genus Aneurinibacillus; species Aneurinibacillus aneurinilyticus. The sequence continues at coordinate 23,255 of NZ_KE952758.1, read as the reverse complement.
TGGCCGCATTGTTGTGCGTCTTGCTAAATCTGGCGAGAAGATGGTAACGCTTGATGATACGGAACGTGCGCTGGATGAGGAGATGCTGCTGATTACGGATGGCACCAAAGCAATTGGTGTTGCTGGTGTAATGGGCGGTGCTAACTCTGAAGTAACAGAGGCCACTGATACCATTCTTCTGGAATCAGCGCACTTTGCCGGTTCATCTATCCGCAAAACTGCACGCAAGCTGGGATTGCGTTCCGAAGCGAGCCTGCGGTTTGAAAAAGAAGTAGACCCGCAAGCGGTAGAACGGGCACTTGACCGTGCAGCGTCATTAATAGCAGAGCTGGCGAACGGGCAAATATCGCAAGGCAAAGCTGATAAGACGATTTCCATTCCGGAAGAAAAGCAGGTCGATCTCCATTTGTCCCGTTTGAATGGCTTGCTCGGTACTAACTTACAGCTTGAAGACGCGACGTCTATTCTGGAACGGTTAAAGTTTACTTATGTAACAGAGGGTGAAACAGTAAAGGTGACTGTGCCGACGCGACGTCAGGATATTACCCGTGAGGTGGATATAATCGAGGAAGTAGCGCGTCTTTATGGCTACGACCATATCCCAACAACTCTGCCGTACGGCGATAATACGCAAGGAATGCTTACCCGTAAGCAAGCGCTGCGCCGGACGATTCGTCAGGTGCTGAACGGAGCGGGATTGGATGAAGTGAGCGCCTACTCGTTCACACACCCTGATATTGCTCATGATTTTGCTACGATATACTGGGAGACAAAGCCGATTCCGCTGTCGATGCCGATGAGCGAAGAGCGCAGCGTGCTTAGGGTGAATTTGTTGCCGCATCTGCTTGAAATCGCAGCGTATAACAATAACCGTAAAGAGCGTGATTTGGCTCTGTTTGAGATAGGCAAGGTATTTTTAACCGATGAGGAGACGTTAAGCCGATTGCCGGAAGAGAGACTGGCGCTTGGTGGTCTTTTGGCCGGTAACTGGGTGGGACCGCATTGGCAGCAAAAAGCTGAGCCGGTGGACTTCTACTTGGTGAAAGGCATGCTCGACGTATTATTGAATCGTCTGGGCATTATCGGTATAGAATATCGTCCTGCTAAGGGTATTAAAGGAATGCATCCCGGAAGGACAGCAGAGGTCGTACTTCAGGGGAAAGTGGCTGGTTATGTGGGGCAGGTTCATCCGGCTACCCAGCAGAAATACGATGTAGCTGAGACGTATGTATTCCAATTGGATGCTGATTTGCTGATTGAACTGGCTACGATTCATCAAGGCATGGTTCCGTTACCGAAATATCCGGCTATCAGCCGTGACGTTGCTGTCGTAGTCGATCGGGGAGTAAGTGCCGGAGAACTGCAGAAGGTTATTGAGGCTTCTGCGGGAGAATGGTTGGAATCAGTACGGATTTTCGATGTGTATGTGGATGATAGGCTGGGCGAGAATAAGAAAAGTGTGGCCCTGTCTTGCACGTATCGTGATCCGGAACGAACGCTAACCGATGAAGAAATACAAGCGGCCCACAGTAAAGTCGTGGAAGCGCTGGCCGTTGAATGCGGAGCCGAATTGCGCGGCTAACCGCGCCCGGAAAGGAGGAGATGCTTAAATGGATCTCCTCCCTTTTCTATGTATAAGCGAATTTTTCCTACACCTATGGATTTGCACGGCCTTTTCATTTCCACTGCTTTCTTTATTTGTGGTATTGTGTAGAATATAGTTATGTACAAGGACGTGAGGAGGACGTAGTGTGTCAGGACAGAACAAAGAACGGGTTGTTGTTGAAATATATGGACAGTACTATACCATGAAAGGGGATAGCAGTTCTTCTCATATGCGCATGATCGCGGGATATGTGGATGATAAGATGCGGCAGATTGCTGCGGCGAATCCCCGTTTGGATACGAATAAATTGGCGGTGCTTGCCGCATTGAATATGGCTGACGAATACTTTCGTTTGCGTATGGAATATGAAGAGTTGATTAAGCTGTTAGAGAAAACGGCGCAAGAAGCAGAAGAAGACGGAGAAGAACAGGAAGAAGAACAAGAAGAAGAACAAGAAGAAGGAAGCGGAACAGACAAGGAGTAAGATACAACATGAATATTCTCGATATTATTGTTCTTGTATTGTTAGTAGTAAGTGTGTGGCGTGGATACAGAACGGGATTAGTCGCACAATTAGTACGTGTTACCAGCTTTATCGTTTCGTTTGTGGTAGCGTTTATGTATTACCGTCCGGTAGCAGCTACGCTTGCGGAATGGATTCCGATATCTAGTGCGGAGGCGGGAGGATCATTTGGAACTGTCGCCGGATTTCCGTTTATGCAACAGGCGCTGTATAATATTGGTGCATTTGTCTTACTAGCCTTTGCCGCAGGTTTGGCGGTTCGCCTGGTGGGCGGGTTTCTGGAGGGTGTTACAAAGCTGCCCGGATTGTCGATTGTGAACCGGATTACAGGCGCAGTGATCGGTGGAGTGAAGAACGGACTGATTTTATTCTTAATTCTGGCTGTTGCATCGTTGCTACCGATAACAGCGATGCATAAAACACTTGATGAATCGCTCTTTGCTTCATATGCTACTACGTATTCCTCTGAGCTACTTCAATGGGTAAAAGAAATGATAGAGAATCCGCTACCGCCTACGAATGGAAATTCGAATGTGCTATAGTGGACAATGCGTCGTTATCACAAAAGCTAGGTGAGCTAAAACCTTGTGTTACACCCGAAACTTTTCTATTCTGGGAAGCCGACAAGCTCTAAGCTTGGCGGCTTCTTTCGTTCCATGTTTGTGCATGTTGCTCCACTAGTTTAAGAAACTCCTGCAACGCAGGCGAGAGCCACTTTTTTTTGTGATACGCTATCTGAGTAGCAACGCGGCACGGCTCGTCATTCCACCGCAGCGCCTGCAGTTTGCCTTCCGCAATTTCTTTTTCCACCGTAATGAGCGGGAGAAAGGAAAGCCCCAGACCGGACATGACGCAGTTTTTGATTGCTTCAATGCTCCAGAATTCTAAATCTGTACCAGGGAAGACCCCGAAGCTGTTCAAATATTTTTCGAACAAAGTACGATAGCTGCACCCAGGTTCAGTATGAAGCATTGTCTCTTCTTTTAAATCATCCGCCGTGATAGCAGGAAGCAAGGCAAGCGGATGGTCCGGGGGAGCGATAATTGCCATTTTCTCCATAACAAGCGTTTCGATATGCAAGTCATGTTCTTTAGCTTCCGGTTCCAGAAGAAATACTACATCCAGCTCACCGCTGCGTGCCAAGCCGCGCAGCTCCCAGCACACGCCGGGACGGAGAATGATTTTGACATGTGGATATCGCTGAGTATATTCGCGGATAATTGCTGGCAGGCGGAAAGCCGCAAGCGATTCGGGTGCACCGATAGTGATTGTACCGGCCGGAACATTGTTCAGGGTCAGTTCCTGGATGGCGGCATCGTGCAATTCAAGCATTCGCAAGGCATACGGCAATAACTTTTCGCCAGTTGCGGTCAGAACTACTTTTTTGCCCAGACGATCAAACAGTTTCGTTCCCAGCTCTTCTTCTAATGCTTGAATCTGTGCCGTTACACTGGATTGAGCATAGGAAAGAACTTCTGCTGCTTTTGTAAAACCTTTAACTTCGGCCACAATTTTAAATGTATAAAGGTGTCGTAGCTCCATTTCCTCCACCTTCTATCGGATTTTATGATAAGTTCTATCGTTTCTATCTGTTTTACTGATGAAAACATTATCTGCTACGATTAAGTTAAATGCAAGAAGAATATTGTAAAAGGGGATTCGAAGAGATGGAAGGAAAGGGAAACATAAAGAAATCAATCGGCCTGCCGCAGGCAGTCGCACTTTATATAGGAGCTGTGCTCGGTTCTGGTGTACTGCTTGTTCCAGGACTGGCAGCAGAAATTGCAGGTCCGGCTTCATTGCTGGCCTGGGGGCTAATGACGTTGCTTGTCCTTCCAATGGCGCTTGTAATGGGACTTTTATCCGCCCGGTTTCCAAACGCAGGTGGAGTGGCATATTTCGTATCACGGGCGTTCAATACGGGAGCCGGAGGATTGATTGGTTGGTTTTTTCTTATGTCTGTACCGATTGGAGCGCCGGTAGCCGCATTAACAGGTGCTGGCTATATGACAGTAGCGCTCGGACTCGGAGAAGGGGCAAAAGTAGGTATTGCTGCATTTATGCTCGCTGTAAGTCTATTCATTAATTATTTCGGTATGAAAGTGGCAGGGAAAATTCAGGTCGCGGTCGTACTGGCGATTGTTTTCATACTTGTCATTGCGGGAATAGGGACGGTACCTGATATTCAGGCGGTGAATTTTACGCCGTTTATGCCGCATGGCTGGCTAAGTGTAGGGCAGGCAACGGCGATTCTTTTCTGGTGCTTTATTGGATGGGAGGCCGTTTCCCATCTGTCGGAAGAGTTTGTTGATCCACAGCGGGAAGCAGTCAAAGGTGTAGTAATCGCGGCAGCTGTGGTAGGGGTGTTATATTTTTTGACAGCGTTGGCTACGGTCGGTACACACAGCTATGGAGCGTCTAATTCGACGGCTTCGCTTGTGCTGGTAGTAGAGCACCTGCTCGGTGCAGGAGGAGCAGTAGCTATTGGAGTTACGGGTCTGTTTATTTGTACGGCGACCATTATTGCGTATGTAGGTGCTGCTTCCCGGCTGGCTTGTTCTCTCGCCAAGGAAGGAAAGGCACCGCAAGTATTAAGTAGAACATCCGAGCGATATGGAACACCGATAGGGGGACTGACGTTTCTTATCGTATGTTTTACGTGTATTCTTGCGTTGTACGGCACAGGGGTTGTTTCGCTTACCACCTTGATTCAATTGCCGAATGCAACGTTTATTTTAACGTATTTAGGCGGCTGTGCCGCAGGCATTCGGCTTTTACAGGGAAACAAATTTGGCGTGGTGATTAGCTGGGTGTCCTTTTTTCTTACTCTGTTGATTTTTCCGTTTGTTGGATGGTCTGTGCTATATCCGTTAGTGATTGCTTTTATTTATCTTGCTGTAAGACGATACAGCAAGACGGCAGAGACGGAAAGTATGTTGATAAAATCGTAGCATGAGTGTGTATGATGAGAATTCTCTTCTTTTTGCTGGAGATGGTATAATAGCAAAGGGCCATATATATTATGTCTGACATTGAGCCACTGAAAAAATATTTATTCATCAAGTCAATGTTATACGTATAGAGAGGAGATTTTTCTTGGAAGCACGCACATTTATAACGCTTGAATTTAATAAAGTAATCGAACAGCTTTCAGCATATGCCTCTTCCTCGCTAGGAAGAGAAAAAATAGAAGCACTTACTCCTTCCACGGAATATGAGGAGGTACAGCGCCGTCAACAAGCTACGCATGAAGGAAGCACTGTACTTAGACTGCGCGGCAGCGCACCGCTTGGCGGCATTCGGGATATTCGCCCGGCATGTAAACGGGCGAGCATGGGAGGCATGCTGAATCCAACAGAACTGCTGGATATCGCCTCCACGCTATATGGCGGGGGCCGGCTGAAAACCTTTATCGCTTCCCTTGTTGAACAGACTTCCCTTCCTCTGCTCGAAGAGCTGCTGGAGCAGGTTGAACGGCTGCAAGGTCTGGAGAACGAGGTGAACCGTGCAATTGACGAGAATGGAGTAGTAGTCGATTCGGCGAGTTCTACGCTTTCACAGGTGCGGGGCCAGATTCGCGGAGCAGAGAAACGTATCCGTGAACGGCTTGAGCAGATGATTCGCAATAGCAATACACAGAAAATGCTACAGGATCCTATTGTTACCATCCGTAATGACAGGTTTGTCATTCCTGTTAAGCAAGAATATCGTCATGTGTTCGGAGGTATTGTTCATGATCAGTCAGCATCCGGTGCTACACTGTTCATCGAGCCGCAGGTTGTAGTGAATATTAGTAATGACTTGCGTGAATTGAAGCTGAAAGAAGAACGGGAAGTAGAGAAAATCCTACATGCGCTTACAGCACAGGTGGCAGAATCTGTAGATATATTGCTGCATAATGTGGCGTGTCTGGCGGAGGCCGATTTTATTTTTGCCAAAGCGTCTTATGCACAGGCACTAAAAGCTACGCAACCGGCTATCAATAATGACGGCTATCTGCGTATTAAAAAAGGTCGTCATCCGTTGATCTCGGCCTCCCAGGTTGTACCGATCGATGTAGAGCTTGGCAAGGAATATACGGCGATTGTTGTGACCGGACCGAACACCGGGGGAAAAACCGTATCGTTGAAAACGGTTGGCCTTTTCTCGCTTATGGCGATGGCAGGCCTGCATATTCCGGCCGAGGATGGATCAGAGATGACTATTTTTGAAAGCATCTACGCCGATATTGGAGATGAGCAGAGCATTGAGCAGAGCCTGAGTACATTCTCCAGTCATATGACGAATATTTCCAACATTCTTCAGCATGTGAACCATCGTAGTCTCATCTTATTTGACGAATTGGGAGCGGGAACCGATCCGACTGAGGGGGCAGCGCTTGCGATGTCGATTATTGATTATGTACATCAGCGCGGTGCCCGGCTCATTGCAACGACTCACTATAGTGAATTGAAGGCGTATGCCTATGAACGTTCGAGTATGATTAATGCAAGTGTAGAGTTCGATGAGGTTACTTTGCGTCCGACATACCGATTACTGGTCGGTATTCCGGGGCGCTCAAATGCACTTGCCATCGCCGCGAGGTTAGGACTGCCGGAAAAAGTTCTAAAGCAGGCGCGTGACTTTGTTAAAACCGAGGAATCAGAAATTGACACAATGATTGCGTCGCTTGAGGAAAATCAGCGCAAGGCGGAGACGGAACGTCGTGAAGTCGAGCGCTTACGTAGAGAGCTAGAAGAGGCACGCCGGGAATTGGAGAATGAACTGTCCGGTCTGGATGAGAGGAAGGACAGGTTATACCAGCAGGCAGAAGAAGAAGCTCGTATAGCTGTAGAGAAAGCACGCAAGGAAGCGGAAACGATTATCGCTGATCTTCGGCAAATTGCTAAAGAGGAGCGTGCTGGTATTAAGGATCATAAGCTGATCGAAGCACGTAAGCGTCTGGAAGAGGCGACACCTTCCTTGCGTAAAAAGAAAAAGCCGAAGCAAAGCAATATACCGCTGAACCAGCAGCCGCTTGAAGTAGGAGACGAAGTACGGGTAGTATCCTTTAACCAAAAAGGCGAGATTGTTGGGAAAGTGAGCGATAAGGAATTCCAAGTCCAAATCGGGATTGTTAAGATGAATGTGAAAGCGGATAATCTGGAGAAACTGAAGGCAGCCAAACCGCAGGTAACACAAAATATTACTAAAATCCGTTCAACACGCGAACCGGTGCGCATAGAACTGGATGTGCGCGGCAATACAGTAGAGGATGCGATTATCCAGATTGATAAATATCTTGATGAAGCGCTTCTCGATGGATTGAATCAGGTCTCGGTCATTCACGGGAAAGGAACCGGCGCGCTTGGCCTTGGTATCCAGAAATATTTGCGCAGCCATCGCCTGGTGAAATCATTCCGTTGGGGTGGTCAGGGCGAAGGCGGATTGGGTGCCACCATCGTGGAATTAAAATAAGCATATAATAAATAATGAAACCGGGCCGATGTTTTTACGTATACAACATAAACATCGGCTGCTTATACCTGATTGACGATGGAGGAGGGAGCGGGTTGGTTTTTCTGAAAAATCCGTATGTGTTAACGGCGGCCCATTTTGCGGCTGCTTCGCTTGCAGTTATCATTTTCCTGGCTATATTTGAGATGGTTACGCAGTACAAAGATTGGGAAGAGATTAAGCGCGGGAATGTTTCTGTCGCCATGGCAACAGGTGGGAAGATATTCGGTATTTGTAATATTATCCGTTATTCTATTCAACATAATGATGGTATTGGCCATACGCTTTTATGGAGCTCGTACGGTTTTTTATTGCTGCTTATCGCTTATTTTGTTTTTGAATTTTTAACGCCGATGTTTAAAGTAGATGAAGAAATTGCCGCAGATAACCGCGCTGTTGGTCTGCTTTCTATGATTATTTCCATCGCCATGTCTTATGTCATTGGTGCAAGCATTATCTAGCGTCCTGCCGGATTGCTACATAAAAAACGGTAGTGTATAATGACGGAAGTGCCCGAGGCGTGCCAAGGGCAGTAGGGGGGAGTCGGGGTGCTGGATAGATTGGCGAAAATCTTGGGAACGCTGGCTGTGCTTTTTATTCTTGGCGGCATTTTATATTTTGCCTTCCGATAATGAATAGGAAAAACGAAGAGCGAGGGATAAAAATCGCTCTTTTCTTATGTTTGTGCTAAAATAGTTACGTTTATATATGAGGATTTGAACCGAGAGGTCGGAGGAGATTGTCATGGAAAATTCGTTGAATATTGCCGTCATTGGTCTGGGCTTTATCGGCCTGCCTTTGTCGTTAAGCTATGCACGTAAAGGGGCAAACGTAGTTGGAATTGATGTAAGCGAAATGCTTGTGAAAGAAATCAACGAGGGGAAATCCCACCACCTGGAATATTTCGAAGGAAAGTCGCTTGCACAAATACTTCAAGAACAAATCGCGGCCGGACGCTTTACGGCAACGACCAGTTATGAAGAAGCGGCCACTAGCGTCGATAATTATATCATCACTGTAGGTATTCCGGTAAAAGACGGTGATCCGGAGATGCATTACCTTATCAGCGCCTGTGAGACCTTGGCAGGTGTACTAAAAAAAGGGGATACAATTATCCTGCGAAGCACAGTAATCCCAGGTACGACGGAAGAACTCGTAAAACCGCTGCTTGAGAAGAGTGGACTTGTGGCAGGGGTGGATTTCCATCTTGCCTACGCTTCTGAGAGAATTGCGGAGGGCCGGGCTTTTGAAGAGTTTATTCATATGCCGCTCGCGCTTGGCGGGATTAATGAAGCAAGCGCCAGACGGGCAAAAGATGTGCTTACATTCGTTACAGAAGCGGAGGTGACCATCTCCGATATTAAGGTTGTAGAGACATCTAAGATTATTGAAAACGTACAGCGTGACGTCAATATCGCTATGGTGCAGCAGTTCGCTCGCTTTGCCGAAAAAGCAGGCATCGATACGTTTGAACTCATCCGTGTTGCCAATACGCATACACGCGTTAATCTGCTGACTCCAGGGCCTGGCGTTGGCGGGTATTGCTTGCCGAACGCATTATATTATTTATTGCCGAAAGCGAAGGAGCTGGGGGTAGATCTTCATTTATTGGAGACGGCGCGACAAATTAATGACAGCGTACCGCAGGTGCTTGTGCACATGGCGGAAGCGGAGCTGAACAAACAAGGCAAGGCACTCGGTAGAAGCAAGGTTGCCGTACTTGGACTTGCAATGAAAGATTTCTCGAACGATGATCGGATTAGTCCGCCTCATCATCTTGTACAGCTTCTTCAGGAAACTGGAGCTACAGTAGTCGCATATGATCCGGCCGTACCGAGCACATACGAGTATAAGGCTGCTAGTCTGCAGGAGGCTGTAGAAGAAGCGGACGCGCTTATCTATGTTACGGTACAGGAGGAATTCCTGGAGATTGACTGGAATAAGACAATTGCGCAAATGAAACACAATCCGGTCATTCTGGATGGCAAAAACCGTGTGCCGCGCAGCGTAGAGGAAAAAGCGGTACTTGTCCGCATCTAAAAGGGCAAACATAATAGAAAGAAGTAAGAAAAACTCGCGGGCATTGCCGCCGAGAAAACGAGACGGCGCAGTCCGCGTGTTTCTTTTCCTTTGGGGAAGAGGTGCGGGCTCGTGTCTCGTTTTGCTTATAAGACGAAAGGATGTCGTGGAAGATGAAGGCAAATAAAAAAGTGTTGCTGGTGGCGTATTTGTTTCCGCCGATTGGTGGCGGCGGCGTGCCACGTGCGCTGAAGATGGCCCGGTACCTGGCGGAAGGCGGCTGGGAAGTGCACGTATTAACAGTAGACCATACATATCATGCCACGAAAGATGACTCGCTTCTACGCCAGCTCCCTGCCAATGTGATGATACACCGCGCCAAGGAATTTAACTTAGTGCAGGCGATGCGTCCGACGCAAAAAGAGCCGCCAAAGCAACAAGAAGGTTCACAGCAAGGCAAAGCAGCACAGCCGCAGGGCGGACTAAAGCAGGTGGTCAAACAACGGATTGTACCAATGTTGAAAAAAGTGAAAAATACCTTAATGATTCCAGATGATATGATCGGATGGTTGCCTGCTGCGTCCAAGCTTGGAGAGGAAATTGTCAAAAAGCATGAGATTCCGATCCTATTTTCTACATCGGGACCGTATACTAACCATCTGGTAGCTCGTCGTATTAAGCGAAAAACAGGCATTTCGTGGATTGCTGACTTTCGTGATCCGTGGACGCAAAATATGCACCGCTCCGGTGTGGCTTGGCGGGAGGCTTGGGAAGAGAGGATGGAGCGTAGCGTGATGGCAGAGTCGGATGCGATAACGACGGTTACGCATGGATTCGCTGAGAATTTTATACAGAAGTTTAGACAGGAAATTAAGCGAATTGAAGTGATTCATAACGGTTTCGATCCCGAAGATTATAAGAATATTGCAGAACCAGCCGAAGACGGAAAGTTTACGCTCGCATACCCCGGGATTTTCTATAAAGAGCGCAATCCCCGACTCCTCCTGCAGTCAGTAGCTGAACTAATTGAAGAAGGCAAGGTAGAGCGCGAACGTGTCCTGCTGCGTTTCGCCGGTGTGTTCGACTATCCGGGCTATAGTGACAATATCGATTGTGTGCGGCGTCTCGGATTAGAAGATGTGGTCGATATTATGGGAAATCTTCCTCATAAGGATGCGCTGGTCATGATGAAAGGGGCAGACGTACTGATGCTTATTGGGGATACGGCACCTGGTTCCGGTGTTTATATTCCAGGTAAGCTGTATGAATATATGGCGATCGGTCATCCGATTCTGGCACTGTCCGTGGAAGGGGAGTCCACCAAGATTATTCGTACATTTAACCTCGGTGAAGTAGTGGATCCACTAAACAAGGAAGAGATTAAGCGGGCCTTCCTCAATATGTATGAACAGTGGAAAGATAATTCCACAGGTCACGCGGATCGTGCGGGAGAGATTCTGCAACGTGCAGCAGACGGCGATTTGGCTATCTATAATCGTCAGAAGCAGGCCCATATGCTGGGGCAATTGATGGAAGAGCTGCTTACGACAACTCGGTAATTAACTGGACTGCCATATAGCAGGCAACACCCCAGATGAGCAGTGCGGATATGCGGTTAATGGTTTTCATCCAGCGTCCCGATCGATCCAGCGTTCCGAGTGCGCGGCCTGCAATAGCAAGCCCAAAGAACCACAGATAGGATATAAGAATGCAGGAGAGGGCAAACGTCCATTTTTCGCTTCCATTGTAGGTGAGCGAACTTGTGCCTATAACACCGATCGTATCGAGAATAGCATGGGGATTCAATAGGGATACTGATGCAGCGAAGATAATTTGCCTTTTTGGCGGCAGGCTCTGATGCCCGCCGTTTTTAATTTGGCTTTCGCTGCGCCATGTTACCCAGCCCATATACAGTAAGAAGAAAAAGCCGATGGTAAACAGCGTTGCTTTTAGCCAGGTGAATGTAAGTACAATAAGCGAGACGCCAAGCACTGCTAATGCAATGAGAAGGGTGTCGCACAATGAAGCGGTAATCACGACCGGGAGTGCCCGCATAAATGTTGGTTGTGTTGCTCCCTGAGAGAAGACGAATACATTCTGCACACCTAATGGCAGAATTAAACCAAATGCCAGTATGATTCCATGTAAAAACGCTTGTAGCATAGTTGATCCTCCAAAATATTATGGTACGTTGATTATAGAGTTCCGTGATAAGAATGTCTCCAGCCAATTGGTTGAGCAGGAAACCAGCCAATTGCAGGCTGGGGCGATGAAGGAGAAGAAGACATGAGGAGCGAAGAATGGAGACCGAACCCGCATAGTAATGTTCCGATTTATAAACAAATTGGCGCATACATAAAGGAAAAAATTTCATATGGGGAATGGCCTGTCGGCTATAGGCTTCCGCCAGAGCGTACGTTTGCAAAGCAGCTTGGAGTAAACCGGAGTACAATTGCCACTGCATTTGCCGAATTGGCTGCGGAAGGATTAATTGAAGGACGAAGAGGGAGCGGCACGCGGGTAATTAACAACACGTGGACGCTATTGGCTGCTGCAAAGCCGCCAGATTGGAGTGCCTACGTAGAAGCAGGGATTCACAGGCCCAACCTATCCATGATTCAGCGTATTAACCGTGAAGAATTCACTCCAGGAATTATCCGGCTAGGTACAGGAGAAATAGCACCGGATATGTTCCCGACACAGATGATGCAGCGTGTGTTGACGCAGACGGCGACAGAGCTGCCAGCGTTTGGGTATGAGGAGCCACAGGGGCTATATGGGCTGCGGGAAGCGATAGGTCAGTATGTTGCCTCTTTCGGCATCCAGGCTACACCGTCTTCCATTCTCGTCGTGTCTGGTGCGCTCCAGGCGCTGCACCTTATTTCGGTAGGGTTATTGCCGCAGGAAGCGGCGGTTCTGCTCGAAAAGCCATCCTATCTTTATTCGGTACGCGTATTTCAATCCGCAGGCATGCGATTGGCTGGTATTCCCGAAATGGATAATGTTGCAGATGTATCCTCCCTACTTTCTTATAGCAGGCGGAAATATGGAGCTTCATTGTTGTATACGATACCAACTTTTCATAATCCGACGGGGCGGTTGATGAGCGAAGAAACGAGAAGGAATGTGCTAGGGGTGTGTGAACAGGAGCGGTTGCCTGTAATCGAAGACGACGTATACGGAGAACTATGGCTTGATGAGCCTCCTCCTGTTCCGCTGAAGGCGCGGGACAAAAGTGGACTTGTCCTGTATATAGGCAGCCTATCCAAGACGTTAAGCCCGGGTCTTCGAATTGGCTGGATTATCGGGCCTGCACCGGTCATTCAGCGGCTGGCGGATATCAAAATGCAGACGGATTACGGTTCAAGTTCGCTGTCCCAATGGACGGCAAGGGAATGGCTTGTAAGCGGGTTGTATGAAGAGCATCTGATACAAACCCGACAAACGCTGCGGATTCGAAGAGAAAGAACCATTGAGGCGTTGAATAGGCATATGAGGGGGATAGCGGAATGGAAAACGCCGGAGGGAGGTTTTTACATCTGGCTGCGTCTACTTCCCGAGGTTTCTCTTTCTAGGTTATTTGATGAAGCGCTGCGGTACGGTATTCTTCTCAACCCTGGAACGATTTATCATCCTGAGGAACGGGATCATCTTCGCCTTTCGTATGCTTATGCTTCTTTGTCGGAAATCGAAGAAGGTATTCAGCGCTTATCCTTATTAATTAAGGAGCTTGCATAGGTTTGGTTCGGAGCTTTCCAGGATCTAGCTTACAGCGCCAACCTGCCATCCACCTTGCATATCTTTCTTGCAAACTTATAGGCAGGAGGCGGGATGTATGTGAGTATACAAAAAAGCGCAGGATAATCCATGCGCTTTTTTGTTACCTTTTAAGGGGCTTGGCTTTGTTATGGAAAAGTATAAGCCAAGTTTTTTATAGCAAGATTGCTAACAGTTGCTCTATATACTGTTCCTGTTCCTTCTTATACTGCTGTAAATCCTCTGGCGCCGAATAAAGCACTTCCCGACATGCTTTCGTGAAATCTTCCGCATCCCGGTTTGTGAACGTTACAACCCCGTTAGGGCGCTTCACTACATCGCTGGATACGGTTGGTGTTCCAAAATAAATTGCCTCCCGAATCGAGACGGCATCTCCGTCGCTTACCGTTGGTCGGACGAACAACGCGGCTTTCTGAATGAGTGGATAGAATGGAATTTTCTCATATACAAGCAAGAACCTCTCTTCCAGCCCGTGCGCCGTGATCCGCTCCTTGTAGCGTTCCAGCAAATCCTGATCGACTACATGAGTGATACAGTATATGAATCCCAGCTGTTTATTTTCCCGGGCCAGCTTGCTGAACATATCAATACATAAATCCAGACCGTATAGTTCATCCCCATTGTACAGATTGCCTACACCACCATTTGCTACAATTACCTGGGAATTCCGGTCGAACACATCGAGAATGTAAGCAGGAATTCGTTTTGTATCGGTTTCCATATCGACCGTCGGCGGAATAAAGGCAGGAATAACAGAGATTTTACGTTCAGGAATGCGCAGTTCCAGCAGTTTTTCTTTTATTTCGTCGCTTACAGCTATGAAGTGATCTGAAAGCAGACCGGTGAGATAGACCATTATTCGCTGTGCGAACCCCAGCTGTTCGCTGTCGTTGCGTAGGCTGTGTACTGTGTGGACAACTTTCTTCCCCTTCAATTTAAGCAAGGACAATGTAAAGCGCATCTGCCAGCGAAGGAAGTGATTATGAATAATATCTTCGTTTTTTTGCCATATATATCTCCATGACCACTTTTCGATCTCTGGAATCGGTACAACAGCCCGGTTCTTCTCCCCGCCCTCTCCGTTGCCATCATAGATAATAAAGGGGACTTGTTCCTGCTCTAAACGGTCGCACAAACGTTCCACATGAACAGAAATCCCCCCGGCCGGGGGGGGATAGACGCCGATTTCAGCTACGGACTTTGTTTTTCTCATCCCTGTACTTGCTCCTTCCTTGCACGGGCCAGGTTATAGACGACAGACAGAATAGCAAGCAGAATCCAGAACATAAAGTCTACTCGATATTGATGCCATACATCTTCAAACATTCCGGCGCTGGCGATTGCAATCAAAGATCCGATGCCAGCCTTTGCAACATAGGAGAGTAACCTGTCTTTGCTATCATTCATGAATAAGCTGACGATGGCCGTGCGCAGGCTTTGATAAAACATGTACAGTAGCAGCAGAATAGCCAGAATTCCGCCTGTTACGAAGTTCATCAGATAAATGTTATGAAAATGATTAATGCGTACACCGGGCATCATATAATCAGTGTACACTTTTTTGAATGTCGTCAAATCGGAACCGATTCCCGTCGGCCAGAAATCGCGGATCATGGCAAACGCTGACGGCCACATCTCCAAACGGTATGCACTGGAGGAGTCGGTTTGCGGACTGAAGATAGATAGAATCCGGGTCATAATCGTATCCGGCAGGAAATTTACGCTGACGGCTGCCGCGATAAGTCCAACGACAAGCAAGCGGCGGCTAATCATTGTTGCTAATACGAGTAATCCCAAGAATAGGGCTACCCAACCGCTGCGGGAGAATGTGAGTACAACCGCAAGGGAAATTAAAGCGAATTGCAACATGAACAGCGCACGATTGCCAAGTGATTTTGAATAGAAAATCAAGGCAAAATTCAATGGCAGAATCATAATTAAATATTGAACGAACAGGTTTGGATTCTCAAATGTGGCGAAAATCCGCTTCTTAAGCTCTGGGTTCTGGCTTGCATCTACCCAGGCTGCCGATGTATATTGCAGCGTAAAATACTGATATACACCATACAGTGATACGAGGCTGGCGGATAAAACAAGACAGACAATAAAACGATAGAGCGTTTCACGTGTATCCAGTTTCATTACCAGCAGAAGATAAAGAAGAAAGCTAATAAAGTAGTAAAGCATGAATTGTTTTAAGCTTTCTATTACATTGACTGAAGTAAGGGCTGTAACTAGCAGAATCGCTAAAAATAAAAATACAGCCAGATTCAAATGATTTTTCAGGTTGGCCTTTAGCTTCTCATAATTTTGTGCCGTAACAAATAATACAAGCACAAACAAAAGAATTAAAGCCAGCAGCGGGCGGTACGTAAGGATGGGAAGGGACAAAGCGATTAAGTATAATCCGTACTCTGTCCGGTATAGTGTAATGGCAAGAAACGCTCCCATCAATACGAATTCCCCGGCCATTCCTACTTTGTATTGTACGATGCCTATCGCCAGCAGCGCTACGGCTACCAGCAGCATCATCGGACGTGTTTTCGTCATAGTATCGAACTCCCGGTCCTACTTATTTGCGTCGAACAATTGTGCGAGCAGCCTGCCGGGAATGCTTGTCCGAATGGCAAGCCAGAGACGTTCCGGCCCCAAAAACAGAAGCAATCCCCCGGCGACGAGGTCGATGGCGATGATAAGTACGAGCTTATGCATGAATAATAGAACATACGCATGTACAAAAACCATAATGAATAATATCCAGAACACATACTGCCACTGGATGGACTGCCATCGGCTATGCAGGCGTGACAGCAAGGAGTGCTGCCCAACCCTCTCCGATAACAGTTGCATCAGCGCCACAGCTCCGTCCACCGTTTTGTGGGCAAGCCAATCATAAAATGATGCTTTCTTCAATGTTTTCACCTTCTTATTCCACGCTGATTACCCTGGACGCAAATATAGCTCCGTCCGTTCTCGCGGGCAAGTACAGGTTCGGGTAGAAGAATGTATTATCGATAATCGGGCTACCGTCTAAGGAAACGAAGCCGGTAGCTTTTATTGTCAGATAGACATCTTCTTCCCCTTTAAAATGCTGCAGTTTATACGATCCGGTTGTAGCATCTGGAAGATATTTTTTTGCCGGGACCGCTTTGACGTCTATTACCTCGCCGAAGGGCGGAGTGACTCCCATCGTTCCTTTTTGGAAGATTTTATCTCCTGGATGGATCGATTTATGGAAGGATGGCAACTGTCCTTCAATGGCGATCGTTACGGTCATTTCTTTGTGCGGCATTACCAGCTTGCCTGTCATGGAAGCTTTAAGCGCGATAATAATCACCGCGCCGATAAGCAGCAGGGTAATCAGCGCGTCTTTTAATGTGAAAGAAAAAGAGCGCTGACTCATTACTTCTCACCCGCGTTAACTTCAGATATCAAGGTTTCAATCATATATTTTGGCCCCTTAACAGACACTTTGGTGCCTGCCAAAAGTGCGCTTCCGTCTTCTCCGACGGCAGTTTCCCCGATGGTGCTACCCTTTGTTTTTACAGTAATAAAAACGGAGAACTTCTCGGGTACGGTAGACATAACCATGCGGCCGTCAGCCGTTGTTACAGCAACTTTGCCCGGCTGCTTATCTATGGAGACAACTTCGCCGATTTTTTGGTTGTTATCTTTGTTCCGTAATACGTCGCCTTTCTTGATTTGATTCACGACAAATGGGTGCTCGGCACTGTTATACAGTACGTACGTTAATTCCTTTTGCGTTTTTGGACCTGTACCTACGTCCTGACCCTGGGTGAATTTAATTCCAGCAAATACTAATGCGCCGATTAACAACAGAATCAAGAATAAGTCGAGAATATTAATTGCGCCAAAAACTCTTCCTTTTTGATCAATAGCTTTCATGAAATCCTTTTCCTCCTATTTCATCTAGCAAAAAATCATTCTTGCATAGCCTTTCCTAGAATATCATACATGTATTCTTTCGTACAACAGACCATGCCCATATGGAAAAACCCGCTTATGTTAAGCGGGTTTACTTTACATGTGTACGGATGAGCTGACGGTACAGTTCTTTCGTTTTCATCGCCATATGTGTCAGCGTATATTCTTCCTTGACGGTGCGATACCCGGCTTCAGCAAGCTTCATGCGCAAGTCCTCGTTTTCCATCAGAATAAGAATGTTCTGTTTGATTTCTTCCGGATTTTTTGTTGGAATGACAATACCGTTTAAATAATCGACGAGAAAATCCGATATACCTCCCACCATCGTTGAGACAACAGGCTTCTTCGCTGCCATCGCTTCAAGAAGGGAGAGCCCCAGCCCTTCTGAGTAAGATGGACTCACAAACAAATCCATCGCCTGCAAGCAACGTGGCACATCCTGGCGAAAACCGGCAAAATGTATACGTCCGTTCACACCAGCGCTGTTAGCCATGTTTTGCAGAGCTTCTTTCTCTGGCCCATCTCCGATAACCAGCCAATGAATATGAGGGTTATCTGCTGCAAGCAGAATAAATGCCTGCATCAAGTCCGTCAATCCTTTAACGGCGACCAGTCGGGAGACGGTGCCGATAACGAACGCATCCTCTGGAAGTTCGAGAGAGCGCCGGATATCCCTCATATCTTCATTCGTCTTAAATTCCTCGATTGGAATCCCATGATGGATGAGGGTAATATTCTCCGCCGTCACCCCATCCGATTCTAGTGATTGCCTGATAGAATTCGAGATGGCGATATAGTGGTCATTCCACCTGCGTGTCCATAGCTCCATGCGGGAAGCGAGGAAGTAGGCCAGCGGATTCGGGTAATCGTATCGTAGTACGCTGTGTATCGTTGTTACGATAGGGATACGGGGAAGAGAGCGCACAGCAAGACGGCAGAAAAAATTCGCCTTTACGCCATGTGAATGAATAAGATCGGGCTTCTCTTCCTGAAATACGCGGGTAAGTCCCTTCACAAGGCGAAAATCGAATCGTCCGTATGTATCGAGTACGATGACGCGAATGTTCCGTTTTCGTAATTCCTTGGCAAAAGTGGAGTTATAGAAACATACGACGACAGGATCAACCGCATGTCTGGACAGAATTTCGAGCAATTCGAGAATATGTTGCTCTGCACCGCCAAACTCGCCTCCGCCGATTGTATGTAATATTTTCATTTTGGACATCCTCTGTTCACTTCCTGACCCTAGAGCAGCTAAAAAACAAATCGTACTAAATAATTAAATCGTAACAATTATATCGCATCTGGGCCGATATGTTCAATGCGAGAGGGTTGATTTTTCTTATTTCAGGTATAGTATGAAAGAAGCCGTGTTTTTACATGGGCCTAAATTTCATATAGAGCTTGCTGGGTAGTAAGGAGATTATGTACATATGGCACAAACTGTACTTCGTTCAGCGGTAGTAATTATGATTGTAACGCTCGTCGGACGGGTTGTGGGTCTGCTGCGCGAGATGCTGCTTGCGCATAACTTTGCAATCGGGTTTGAAGCAGATGTTTACCGCTACGCATTTGCAATTCCGAATACGATTTTTTTATTTGTACCCGGAGCGTTGAATGCGATTTTTGTTCCGTCTATTAAAAGCATGCTGGTTGAAAACCGGCAGGAAGAGGCACGTACGCTATTCCGCAAAATGCTAACTGTAGTTACAATTATTTATTTTATTATTATGGTAATCGGGATGATGTTCTCGAGAGAAATCATGCAGGCGATGACATTTATGCAGCACGGTTCTGAAGCGATCACGCCTCAGCAGCACGCCGAACAGCTGGAGATGGGAACTCGCATGCTGCAAATCATGTGGCCGTCCGCGGTATTTATCGGGCTTATCGGCGTATTTCAGGCGACCTTGAATGCGCACCAGCAATTTTTTATACCGCAAATAAGCACAGTAATTAATGCGATTGTCGTATGCGTAGCATATCCGCTCTTTGTTCCTTTCTATGGCATTTATGGTGTCGCGCTCGGAACGACGCTTGGTTTTTTATTTGCGGCAGCATCTATGGTATATTCCATAAGAAAAGAGCAGTATTCATTGAAGCTCGATTTTGTCTGGAATACGGTTGAGATGAGAAAAATAGGGGAGCGTTTCATCCCGATTATGCTCGGCTCGTTGATCACCCAGGTGTATAGCTTTATTCATCCGGTACTCGCCTCCGGTCTGGGTGAAGGAAGAGTAGCGGCGCTCGGATATGCCAATATTATTTACCAGCTTCCGATGGCAATTTTTGTTGCGGCGTTTACGTTGCCGATTTACCCTTATCTTGTCGAGTATTTTACGAAAAACGAGATACATAAGATGAAGCAGGCTATCACCGAAGGCATGCAATATTTATTCATCTTGATGGTACCGGTAATCGTGGCGCTGGCTGTAATTCCAGAACAGTTGGTTTCGCTGCTTTTTTACACGAGTAAAAAGGGAGAGTTTGGGCTTGAAGCCGTTACATTGACAGCGACCGCGCTCATGTTCCTGGGTCTGGGTTTATTCTTTCTTGCAGCGCGTGATTTATTGACCCGTGCATTTTATGCAATGGAAAACACGAAAATTACCGTTATCGCTGCCGTCATAGGCATTGTTGCCAATATCGCCTCCAGTCTCGCATTTATGCCGTATTTGAGTCATGGTGGTGTAGCACTCGGCACAACGGTCGGCTCACTTGTAAATATGCTTGTGCTAAGCTTCTTCCTGCGCAGGTATATCGGTCCGTTCATACAGCGCTCCTTTTGGGTTACCGCCGGAAAGACGATGATCGGAGCAACTGTGATGGGGGCTGTTTTATATGCAGCGACCGCACTTGTTTCTTTCCAGGGCATTTGGACACAGAAGGTGTATATCGTCTTTTTGATTGGGGCAGGTGCGAGTCTTTTTTTCGCTGTGCTTGTTCTGCTACGTGAGCCGCTTGCTTTACAGATTATTGAACGCTTTGCTGGAAAACTGCTAAAAAGAAAAAGGGGATGATTGGTCATGAAAGTATTGGTAACAGGCGGAGCCGGCTTCATCGGTTCCCATATTGTGGATCAAGCGCTTGAAGCCGGATATGAGGTATGTATTGTTGATAATTTATCGACAGGTAAGCGGGAGCAGGTAAATCCACAAGCTTCATTCTATGAGATGGATATCGAATCGCCGGATATTGAGCGGGTATTTCAGGAAGAAAACCCGGACTTCGTTATCCATCAGGCGGCCCAAAGCTCTGTACCAGTGTCCGTGCATAATCCTGTGCGCGATGCCGAAATTAATATTGTAGGAACGATCAATTTGTTGGAGGCAGCACGTAAACACGACGTACGTAAAGTCATATATGCTTCTTCGGCAGCCGTATATGGCGAGCCGCAGTATATGGGTATTGATGAGATTCATCCGAAGCAGCCGCTGTCGCCATACGGAATCTCGAAATATGTGCCGGAATTTTATTTGAATGCATACTATCATCTTTATGGATTAAAATATACGGCTTTTCGTTATGCGAATGTATACGGGGAAAGACAGGATCCGAAAGGAGAAGGCGGTGTGGTATCCATCTTTGTGGATCGGGCGCTGGCTGGAGAAGGGTTGACCGTTTTCGGCGACGGGAGGCAGACGCGTGACTTTGTCTATGTAAAAGATGTAGCCAGAGCCAATATTATGGCCCTGACTAGCGGAGATAATGAAATCTTTAATATTAGTACTAATGAGGAGACAAGTATTAATCAGCTTATCGCTCTTATGAACAACGCACTTGGCACGGAGTTGAAGGTGAAATATGATGCTCCACGTGAAGGTGATATTCTTCATAGTTATCTTGAGAATACGAACGCTACAGAAAAGCTTGGCTGGACACCTCGGTATTCCCTGCAACAGGGGCTGGAAAAGACGCTGCATTTCTATCGTATGTCAGAGTGAAATCGGTCAAAAGAGCAAGCGCCCAGCTGTGTAGTTCATCATGACTGTCACCGATGAAGCTGGCAAATAAATGCTCATGCGACGAGGACATGCTGTACGAGATAAAGGAGATAACCCAGTAACGGTTGCGTTCGGTGATTTCAAAACGAATGATTTCGCCAGCCCGTTTTTTCCACGAAAACAAGTCGAACAGGATCTGCAGGTTAGCCTGGTCATACTTCTTCAAAAAAATTCCCCCTTCACAGGTAGAAAAATCCGTGTGAAGGGGGAATTCTTTATTTTTTTACCATCTCCTGCCCATCTTACAAAACTAGTGTTAAACAGGCAAAAGAAGCGCGATTTCGAGTTCGTATTCGACAAAGTTTTACCTTATGTTTTGTTGACTGCGTTTAAGCAGCTCGACCGCCAGCAGGCTGCTTTTCTCCGCCTCCTGTACAAGCGTGCCGATATTGCGGCGAATTTTTTCCTGTGCTGCGGGAAGATCGGCGAGCAAAGGCTCTACATTGGCAAGCAGTGAGTCGTACTTTAAATCCTTAATATGTCCCGCAGACGTCATGCCCAGTCGTTGAACGAAACGATCCATTTTGGGGTCATAAGAAATACCCGCAAATGGAATATTCATCACCGCTGCCAGGATAACCGAGTGCAGGCGCATCCCAAGAATGAAATCGGAGGCACCGATGAAGCTGAAAATCTGTTTGAAATTCATTTTCTCCTCGATGACGACTGCTCCCGGTTCGCTCATCTGTTTGACAATATCGAGTGAAGGAGCGAGATCGGCCGGATTCTGCATCGGCAAGAAGAATACTTCCCAACCTCTACGCAGTGCTTCATCTGCAAATTGAGCAATCATTTTCTTATATTGTTGTTCATTTTTCCACGCACGCACTGAAATAGCCATAATCGGTTTTTTAGTGTTCGGCTTGTATTTTTGAATTACACTTTGTCCGAAGGAAATATCCACCTGATTGGAATTAATCGTGACCGCCGGATCCGCTGTTACGTAGATCGGCGCATTTGTGACCCCTAATGACTTCAAATCTTCCCCTGATTGTTCATCGCGTACTGTAATTACATCGACACGGTTGACAATCATACGAATGAGCCGTTTGCTAATCGTCTTGGTAATCGGGCCGATTCCCTGAGCATAGAAAATAACCGGTTTACCCAGCATTTTCGCCATCATGACGATACCGAGATAATAAATCACGCTGCGCGGGCTTGTCGCATCCTGAAGCAGGCTGCCGCCTCCCATGACAAGAAGGTCGGATTTTTGAAGTTGACTAATAATAGCGCCCATTCGCCAGCGATTAAACGCAGGAATGCCGAATAGGGCTTGCGTTTCGGTGGGTGTATTCGATAAGACCGCGAGTTCCGCGTCTGGCATATGTTTAGTGAGCGAAGAGATGATTCCGTACAGCACCGTGTCGTCCCCGGCGTTGTCGAATCCATAGTATCCAGAAATCAGTATTCTTGCCATGAAAGCGACCTTCTTTCGAACCGAACTAAAACGTGTACACTTTAGTATAGCAGGTTGCCATTCAGAAAGAAAGTTGTTGCCTTTGGAGGAAGGTTTTACGAAATATCGCACCTATTAATGAATAGTATGCAAATCAAATATGCATAGAATTTACATAAGTGTATAGAATGAAAAAGTAATTTTACAAATGTGTATATATCTTTACACAAATTCAAGAATGATTTGTCGAAAAAGTGAATAAGAAAGCGATTGCAAGTTTGGCATAGCCTTTGCAATAAAATAAAAAGCGTACAGCATTTATTTATCGTTTTATTCTGGTCCAATGAATTTAGGAAACGTTCTCTTTATGTGCGCTATGTTGAGAAATTGCTGCCTTTAAGACCTTAATAATGACGAATTCAAAACTAAAAAATACGAGGAGGTTTTCAAATATGATTCCATACCGTCCCGAACCGTTTACAAACT
>NZ_KE952757.1:581-11940 GCF_000466385.1 Aneurinibacillus aneurinilyticus ATCC 12856 | reverse complement strand
GTAGTATGTGTCCAAAATTAGGGGGTTAACCCGCGATAGGTTCAACGAACACGCAGTAGGTAATGAGAAAGCTTACTGCGCGAAGTTTCCCCTTGTTTCACTTAAGATAACGAGCTGTTTACCTGAACGGTTCAATTTAGGGAATAGAGTGGGATAACATAAGTATCTTCTACTTGCTTCCAACTAAAATATAGCTTAACGGAAGCTTATTTTCTTCCTCCAAATGTCCAAATAGGCAAGAAATATCGTGATGATACTCACTGAATTCCTTGATATGAATACCGCTTTTCATTATAGAGTTTAAAAGACTCGATAGTGTATGGCTGAAGCTATAATTAGGCCTTGATTTATAGGTAGTTCCGCCAATGTAATCGATCCCTTCATAGCTGACCCATGGATCGTTCTTGTAATAAGAGAAAGCCACTTTCAAAGGGGCTTCAAATTCTGCTTCCCCTTTAACAGCGAACATATTTAAAAACGGATGCATGTCATAAATAAGGAGCATGCCTTCTTTTTTTAATAAGTCCGACACGATTGTAAAAAAGCGCTGTAAATCTGGAAGCCAGGTTAAAGCGCCAATCGAAATATATACTAAGTCATACTGTCCAGCATGTTCCTCCCCAATGTCATAAACATCTGTGCGAATGAACGTGCATGGCAGATGGGAGACCTGGGCCAATTCATTTGCCTCTTGTATGGCATAATCTGAGATATCAAAACCTGTACCGCTTTTTGCTCCTAAATTTATAATCGAAAGAAGCTCTATCCCATTATTGCAGCAAAGCTGTGCAACTGTTTTATCCTGTATATTGATTTCCTTGAGCTTCTCTGTAATAACTTCGTCCAGGAGTGAGAAACCCTTTGTGCTAAATTTTTCCTTTAGGTCAATATTTCTTGCTTGCTGATGAATCGGCGTTACTTCATTCCAGGCTTTTCTGTTTGCTTCTGTATATTTTTTAATCGACATTGTAGGTCCCTCGCTTATGGTTTATTTGGATTTGCAAAAAAGCACAAAAAAGCCACAGGCAATATACCTGTGGCATCGTTATCGTGATTTTAACAACTGCTGATTCGCTTTATAGATGCATGGTACGCCATAAATGAAACTGTTCTTTTTCAATTGTAGAGGCAAAAAAGGGCAGACTTCCCCCTTGGAGTGAAAAATCATGTGTCATACTGGAAATTTCTACAATAAACCATGTTTGAACAGTTCCGAACACGTACCTACACCTCCTTTTAAGCAAAGTTTACCAAGATAATAACATGTTTGTTAAGTGATGTCTATATACATCTGACTTGATAAATCGGCACATTTCTGCGGTGGGCGGGAGCGGCCCAAAAAGCGGCCCGCTACGCTTCTGTGTGGGAGACGAACCGACGCCCGTTTGGGACACGGTGGGGTGACGATACACTCTGGAACGTACGGGATAATCAACACCCTTGGTGTAATTTATATAGGTGGTGGATGCTGAATCTTTCTATCGTTAAAAATATCTTTTTTTTTATAGGTTTTTTCCTTTAAAAAATAATGGTTAAAAGATACTAGAAGGCAGGAAAAAAGGTGGTTTAATACTAATATATTACTATAGTTCCAATGATTAAAATTCCTTTAAAATAACCTATAGAATAAAAAGTTGCTATCTTGTTGTTCAGTAAATCTTCCTATCTACATATTGGCAAAATGGAATATAAGAAAAAATATCCACTATAATTACGGAAAAATGGAATAAATGAACTGTGAAGAAAGGAATGGAAATCTATTGTGAAACGATATACTACACATTTTGCAAGTAAAGTCACGCTTGTTGTGGCATTGGGAACTCTCAGTGTTTTGCCTGGACGGGCATGGGCGGACGAGCCTTCCAACAAGCTGAAAGAAATAACAACAGTAAACAGCTACTTGCCTGGGGATATGGAGCAGCACTGGGCGAGAGATGAAGCATATAATCTGGTTCATGCTGACATTATAAAAGGATATACTGAAAAGGATGGAACAGTCTCAATCAGGCCGAATAAACAAATTACGCGTGCTGAATTTGTGTCCCTGCTCGTTGGTGCGCTCGGCTTGAAAAAAAGTCCAGATCAGGACCCGCGTGCATTCTATGATATTGAGCCGAATCAATGGTATACCGAGGCAGTCAATATTGCAAGTTCGCTTGGAATTGTTAAAGGGGTAACAGAGAAGTCGTTTGGTCCGAATGATAAAATCACCCGGGGCGAGATTGCAGCATTGATTACACGGGCATTCGCATATACGATTGATTTTGACGAAATGAATGCAAGGCAGTTTAAAGATGTAAAGGATTCGTACTGGGCTGCACGTGAGATAAGCAAAGCAAGCTCGGTGAAGATTATTAATGGCTATTCGGGAGGATATTTTAAACCGTTTGAATACTCGACGCGTGCAGAAGCGCTTGTCATGCTGTCTAATGCGCTATATTTAGAAGAGAATGCGGTACCGGCCGATAAAACATTAATCGACATCGTTAAGGCGAATGCAGAAGATGAGGAACGGGCACTGGGTGCAGTAGACGTTGAGAGGTTAAAAGAAATCAGCAACAAACGTTATACAGGATATCATAAAGCGACCAGTGATTTAACAGCAGCTGTACTAAGAAAGATGAAAGAAGAAGGGTACAAAATTGAGATTACCCATGAAGGTGAGCTGAAAGCTACGGTCATGGGCAAATGGAATCGGATCGCTGTTGTAGAAGTGGACGGGGGTACATATCACCTGCAAGCAAGCAAAGAGGGTGGAGCGCACCTGGACAATACACAAACAGTTAAAGGTGTAGTTATGCTTAAAAAAGATTCTGTAAGTGGTGAGTGGAAAGTGTATACGTCTGATATACCACTTTTGTTTACTCAAAAAATGCTTTCTGCACTGGATATTCAATGATGGGAAAAACGAGGCGAACAATCGCCTCGTTTTTCGTTATTGACTTGATAGACGGAACGCATAACATTATAAAGAGGAGATAATCTACCCGGTATACGGATGGAATAAAGCAAGGAGGAATTTTGTGTTTTATCTTTCGCTTTTCGGTGACTACCTTAAACAGTATTTTAAAATGCGGCTTGCCTACCGAATGGATTTCATAAATGGGATTGTTTCGGACTTTGCATTTCAGATTACGAATCTGGTTTTTATTTTGGTTGTTTTTCAGCATACATCATTTCTAAAGGGATGGACGCGCGACGAAATTATTTTTATTTATGGTTTTTTTCTTGTACCATATGCGGTATTTTCTACATTTTTTAATCTGTGGGAATTTCAGGAGAAGTATATTATTAAAGGAGAAATGGATAGAGTATTGACACGGCCTGCACATAATTTGTTTCAGGTAATGCTTGAAACGATGGACCCTCAGTCATTGGCTGGTGCCGTAACCGGCATCGTAATTATGGTATATGCAGGCTTTCATATGGGGCTTTCGCTTTCTTGGTATGATCCGCTTGTATTCGTTTTGCTTGTTCTTTCCGGAGTGCTTGTGTATGGAGGCGTTTATACAGCGATTGCGGCGATTGGTTTTTTCTCGGATTCGAAGACGGGCATTTCACCGATGATATGGAACATTCAGAACTACGGTCGTTATCCTGTTAATATTTATAATAAGGTTATTCGTTTTTTGCTGACATGGATTCTGCCATTTGCTTTTGTAGGCATTTATCCTGCAGCCTATTTCCTTTCACGTGAAGAATACTATACATATACTTTGCTGACTCCCATAATCGGTATTGTATTTTTTGTGTTAGGCATTATGGTATGGAATTATGGTGTAAGGAATTATCGGGGAGCGGGTTCCTGAATAGGGGGACTTGTTCCTTCTTTGTTTTGTTGGCTGAAAATTGATAAAATGAAGTAGGATATTATAAAGAGTTGTATTTTCAAAATGCTGTTAAAAGTACCTACACCTTATAGATAATCACTAGGTGTAACAAATTAACTTATGGAGGCTGATAGAATGAGTGTGAAAGTAGGAGAGTTAGCACCTGATTTTGAATTGGTATCAAATAATGGTGATATGGTAAAGCTATCTGATTTTAGGGGAAAAAATGTCATTCTATATTTCTATCCAAAAGACATGACACCAGGTTGTACAACGGAGGCTTGTGATTTCCGGGATTATCATAAAGGCTTTTCTGAATTGGATACTGTAATATTAGGAATTAGTCCGGATTCTTTAGAGTCGCATAAAAAGTTTATTGAAAAGTATGAACTGCCTTTTTTGCTTTTAGTTGATGATGAACATAAAGTGGCTGAACTTTATGATGTATGGAAGCTCAAGAAAAATTTTGGTAAAGAGTATATGGGGATAGAAAGAGCAACTTTTGTCATCAATAAAGAGGGAATGCTTGTAAATGAATGGCGTAAAGTAAAAGTAAACGGACATGTAGAAGAAGCATTAAAGTACATAAGGGAAAATTTAAGCTAGGATTCTAGGACGAGAATTTATTTGAGTCCCCCTTCCAAGGAGAGCATGCGGAAGGGGGGCTCTTATTTATTTCTTGAGGAAAGACAAGAGAAAGGCAGTCGTGAAGAATATGAAAATATTCATCTGTATTTTTCATTTTTTTTTCAGAGAAGCTGTTTATAGTTAAGAAAAAACAGAAATGAAAATGGAAGGAAGAGAAGAGAAATGGCAAAGTATGTAGTTACCAAATGGCTCATTGGTCTTTCCAGTGTGGCAGCTTTTACCGGCTTTATTGGATTATCCAAACAGACTGATATTATTCAATCATCATCCCCATCACAAATAAGCTCCGTTGCTCCGGAGGCATATAAGCAAGAAGAAGCAGGCGAAACATATGTTGTTAAAAAGAGTAAGCGGACACATAAGGATGATGATTACAAGAAAGAGAAAGATTACAAGAAAAAGAAAGATGATCACCATGATCATGATGACGACGATGACGATGACGAAAAAGAAGAACGAATGTACAAAAGGTGGAAAAACGAGTTGTCTGATAACAAAGCTGTACTCCAAAGCGAACAAGTATCTCAAAGTGGAAAACCTAAAAAAGAAATATCGGCTAGATCCCGAGCTTCATAAAAAGGGGGGGAGCATATGCATACCTTTCAGGCGATGAACACAGAATTCTCGACAATCGGTCTTACACAAAGCGCCCGAAAAGAAATAGAGTGGTTAATTCGAATCATCGAAGCTCGGCTGAGCCGCTTTCTGTCGGATAGTGAACTTTCCCGGCTTAACCGATCAGCAGGGAAACCTGTTTCGGTATCGGCGCCTCTCTATGAAGTCCTGGAGCAAGCTCATGCATATTATTGTGAGACAGACGGGGTCTTCAATCCGTATCTGGGTGCGGTTGTATCTGGCCTTGGTTATAATCAAAGTTTTGAAACGCTGTCGACAACATCCAGAACCATTATTCCTACCAAAGTGAAACATAGATCGAAGTGTACGAATCCGCTTATGTTAGACCGTGTTAAACAGACAGTACGTCTGCATCCAGATGTGCTGCTTGATCTTGGTGGAATTGCAAAAGGATGGAGTGCGCGATTTGGGTCCTCTTATTTGATTAAGAAAGGAGTTCAATCTGGTCTAATTGATGCGGGAGGCGACATTGCTGTATGGGGCACGAACCAGGGAGCACCGTGGGGTATCAGTATCGCCGATCCATTTTGTCCTAACAAAGATCTAGCTTCATTCTGGTTACGGCATGACACCGGAGTAGCGACAAGCAATTGCATAAAACGAAGCTGGTTGCTTTCGGATGGTAGTCGCGCACATCATATCATCGATCCACGCACTTTCAATTCTGCCGTCTCTGATCTTGTACAAGTAACCGTACTGGCACCGGATGTGCTGACAGCTGACGTATATGCCAAAGCCATGCTTATTCTTGGATTTGCGGAGGGAGTGCACTGGATGCAAGAACGAAAACCGGAGCTTGCCTATGTACAGGTTAGAAGCGATGGTTCTGTCCATACGGGTGGAAATATAGAGGCATATTGCATAGAGTGGGAAGGGAGAAATCAATGCCAAATTTAACAATTGATTTATTTGCTTCATTTTTTTCTGTCTGGCACACCGTACGGGGTGCCGGGCTCATTTCTTATGTTTTGTTATTCCTAGCTGTCGTCGGCGGACTGCTGCAAAGCTTGCCGATAACACCTGCCCGCTTCCGCCCATTTCTTTTTGCACTTCATACAACAGCTGGGTGGCTTGGTCTTCTGTTTGGGCTTACACATGGGCTTGTATTACTTTTCGATCAATACATTGGATATGACTGGGTGGATATTTTCATTCCCTTCTCATCCAAACATGAGATGTTCTCAACACCAGCCGGCATTCTGGCTTTTTATCTAATGCTAATAATAATGCTTAGCTCAGATTGTCGGAAATATATCGGCTATAAAATATGGCGCAAATTACATTTCGTAGCTTTCCCTGCTTACATGCTTGCGCTCTATCATGGGCTTACGCTTGGAACGGATACAGGGCTTCCGTTTGTGCATGCACTTTATGTGAGTACAGGTGCACTAATTTTAATTTTTCTCATTCTGCGGATTGCCTTTTCATTGCTTCCTGTTTCTTTTTCCTGTTTTTTCTCGCACAATAATAAGAAAAAGAGCATGAAGACGAAAGAAGGATGATGTATGTACGTGCTACTTGCAGAAGATGATCAAAAGCTGGGGAGGTTAATTTCCCATATGCTTAAAAAAGAGGGGCATACGGTTGATTGGTTTGATTCGGGAGATAATGTGTATACGTGTGCTTCTGTCTCTTCATATGATTTGTTGATTCTGGACTGGATGATGCCAGGTGCAGATGGTATTAGTATTTGTCGTCGTCTACGGGCGAACGGATATGAAGGAGCAATTTTGATGCTTACAGCGCGGGATGCGCTTGACGATCGGGTATGTGGCCTTGATGCTGGAGCTGACGATTACCTTGTAAAACCGTTTGAGTTCGCGGAATTGTTTGCGCGTATTCGGGCACTTGCCAGGCGTAGCTGCACACCTATTCAACCTGAGGATATCACCATTGCCGATCTGGTTGTACACTGTACCCAGCATACTGTTGAACGAAACGGTACGTTCATTCAGCTGACTCCACGCGAATTTCAACTGCTTGAACTTTTGTTGCGCAACCGGGGACATATAGTGCCGCGCGAGATAATCTTTGATCGCATATGGGGTTATGATGCAGATGTAAGCAGCAACACATTGGATGCTTTTGTCCGCCTGTTGCGTAAAAAAATAGAACAACCTGGCGAACGTAAGCTCATTCACAATGTACGTGGCGTGGGCTATAAGTTTGAGGCATAATATGTTCGAGAAAATTCGTAATCGTTTGACGCTGTTATTCAGCATATTAATGATGTTATTTTTGTTTCTGTTTATCGCCAGCAGTTATTTTATATTGTCGTTCGCGCTGTATCATGATAGCAAAAGTGCTGTGCAGTCCCTGACTGCCCATGAGTGGGAGGAACACCGGCACGAGTTGATTAAATGGCAAAAAAAGTCGAAGAAAAAGCGTGTTAAGATTGATATCAAACAGCATGAACGAGCTTTTTATTATGTTATAGATAAGGACGGGCAGCCATTTGACGGAGACGAAATATTTCCAGAGTTGCGTCAGTCAATCTTGACACGGATAAAAGGTTGGCAACCGCAGCCGTCAGAAGTTAGAATTGAGCCATTTAAACTTCCAGACGGAAAAACGCTCTATATTATGCTCTCTGGCCATTCTGAATATGAGGGCGGACAGTATATCGGTGCCGTATATGCTGGTGTCGATATTACACAGCAGCATGATGTATTTGAACGTCTTATGATGATTCTTGCGCTCCTTTCCATCGTTTTTCTGGTTTTATCTTCACTGCTTGGTTATTACATGGCGAGCCGCGCGATGGAGCCTATTATGCGTTCCTTTGCCAGACAGCGCGAGTTTGTCGCGGATGCTTCGCATGAATTGCGCACCCCGCTTAGTGTTATTCAATCCTCCCTTGAAGTACTGGAATCAGAGAACCGGGAGGGGCTGTCGGATTTTTCTCGCCAGCTTATTGTGGATTTAAAAGATGAAGTACGGATGATGACCGGTCTCGTCGGGCATTTGTTAACGCTTGCTCGTGCAGATTCAGGCGTTTTGCAGTTGAGAAAAGAAACGTTTGATTTGGCAATTTTATCTCATCAACTGGCCCGTACGTTTCAGACGTTGCTTGCTAAACAAGCCCAGTTATTTGAACTCGAAGTACCAGATACGCTAACAGTATATGCGGATGCTGAGCGTATCAAGCAGCTTCTATACATTTTGTTGGAAAATGCCAGCAAGTACACCCCTGCTGGTGGACGTATTACACTTGAGGTCTCAGAAGAACGGAAAGGAAAAGAGCATCGCGTTCGTCTTGCTGTACGGGATACTGGCATTGGTATTGCACCGGAGCAACAGGCTCGCATCTTTGACCGTTTTTATCGGGTAGACAAAGTACGTTCACGCAGAATAGGCGGAACAGGTCTTGGGCTTGCCATCGCGGAATGGATTGTACAGGCGCATGAGGGTTCCATTGAGCTTGAAAGTGAATTAGGTAAGGGGAGTACGTTTACTGTATTTCTGCCTTCCAATAGAAAAACTGGATGATGATTGCATTTTTTTATGCCGAAGAAGACCCTTTGTCCTTTTGGGATACGTCGAGGCAGCTATACATTCTGGATAACCAGCACTCTTGAGTTTGCATATTGCTTTTATTTTCATCTATAATAAATGAATCAATATTTTTGCATATAATTCCCTACGGAAAGGTGAGAGGCATCTAATGAGCGTTGCTCATTACGATTGGACCGATTATTATGACATCGTTTCCAATGGATTAGATCGTGATGTTGAGTTTTATACAAGTTTGGGTTTAGAAGCAGATGGCACGGTACTTGATTTGGGTTGCGGTACCGGACGCATTTCGATTCCAATGGCACTTAAAGGGATTGAAGTAGTCGGTGTTGATGCTTCGGAGAAAATGCTGGAGAAAGCGCGCGCTAAAGCAGATATGGCGCAAGTGAACGATAAGATAACTTTTATTCATGATGATATGCGTACGTTTGAATTGGGGCGTACATTTCAGCTGGCCATGATTCCATACCGTTCCTTTTTGCATCTGCTTTCAGTAAAGGAGCAAATGGCTGCTTTGCGGCAAGTTAGTAAGCATTTGGCGGAAGGCGGATTACTTGCGCTGAATGTATTCGTCCCTACAATTCAACATTTGTATGAGCAAAATGAAAAAAGCTCAACACGGGGAATTTATATGATTCCAGGTAGTGAAGATCGGCTGGTAGTATGGGATTATACGAGGTATGACCATTTTCGGCAAATTGCCGAGATTATTCGACAGTATGAACGTACGGATCAGGATGGCGTAGTTGTACAGCGTGTAGTATCGCCGTTACATATTCGTTACATATTCCCCTCAGAATTACATCATCTACTCAGATTGGCGGGATTTGGTATAGTTGAACGTTATGGTGATTTCTCAAAAAAAGCGTTTGACTCTGAAAGTACTGAACTTATTGTAATTGCCAAAAAGCTTTAGCGGTTCTAAGTTTTTCTTACATAAATTGGCTTACTATATATTATACAGAGCAGAGGGGAGAAATTGCCGAAATGAAAATTGTCTTGACGGCTAAGATGAGCAAGCGTCATCAAGAGAAGTTAGAAAAGGCATATCCTCAACATGATTTTTACTTTTACGATCGAATGAAAGAAGCTGCAACGGATGTAAAAGACACACATGTCTTGGTTACATACGGGGAAGATTTAACGTTCGATAATGTGCAAGATATGCAAAATCTTCGCTGGATTCAGGTATTGAGTGCAGGGATGGATACAATGCCTTTATCTTTGTTAGCTGAACGCGGTGTATTGGTGACAAATGCAAGCGGCATCCATAAGATTCCTATGGCTGAGTATACATTTGGTGTTATGCTTCAGGTGGCTCGTAAAATGAACGAGTTGTATGAGAAGCAGTGTAACAGTGAGTGGGACCGGAGCATCCGTGTAGAAGAATTGTATGGCAAGACGCTTGGGATTATTGGTGTAGGAGCTATTGGTGAGGAAATTGCACTTCGTGCGCAAGTGTTTGGTATGCAGGTGCTCGGCGTAAATCGAAGTGGGAAAATGAAATCTGGATGCGATGAGATGTATCTACAGACAGATCTGCTATCTGTCCTTCCACGCTGCGATTACGTTGTTGTTATTGTACCGTTAACGGAAGAAACCCGTAATATGATTGGTTATGAAGAGATTAAGGTTATGAAAGAAAACGCTGTATTAATTAATATTGCCAGAGGGGCAATTATTAATGAGGAAGCCTTGCTTGAGCATCTGAGAAGCAAAAAGTTAAAGATGGCTGTTTTGGATGTGTTTTCAGAAGAGCCTCTTCCAGCTTCGTCACCGTTTTGGCAACTGGAAAATTGCCTGGTAACACCCCATATATCAGGCCGTTCCCCTCTATATATGGAACGTGCATTGGAAATTTTTCACCATAATCTTGCCCTATATAATAATGAAGAAACAAAGGATATGATAAATGTGATTAACTTGCGCCAGGGGTATTGAATGATTCAGAAAGCTTACGAAAGTAAAAAGCATGGCGGGAGGGAATGAAGGTTGAAGATTTATACGAAATCCGGTGATAAGGGAGAAACGAGTCTAGTGTATGGTATGCGTGTACCGAAGTATGATCCGCGGGTCGAGGCTTATGGAACATGTGATGAAGCTAATTCGGCAATCGGACTTGCGCTTTCTCATGTGCCACAAGGAGAGGAATGGCAAGAACTTTTCTCTGTATGCCATATTGTGCAGACGAAGTTATTTCATATCGGAGCTGAATTGGCAACTCCCGCAGGCAAAGAAGTGGGCTGGAAAATTGAAGAATCAGATGTAGAACTGCTGGAGAAATTGATTGATAAGTGGGATGCGGAGCTTCCGACTTTAAAGAATTTTGTACTGCCGGGTGGATGTCCTGCTGGAGCAGGATTTCATTTTGCCCGGACAGTCGCCAGAAGAGCGGAACGCAAAGCGATTGCTGTCGCAGAGCATTTGGAAGTCAATCCGACAGTCATTCGTTACTTGAATCGCTTATCGGACTTTTTATTTGTCGCTGCTCGTTATGTTAATCAGAAGGTAGGTAAAACAGAGCCCACATTGCATCAGGATGACAAAAAATAATGGAATATAAATAATTACACGCCTGTTGATTATCCATAAGGTGAAAGAAAAGATGCACGCGTCGGCGTGTTCCCTCGTCTTTTTCTCACAAGGAAGAGACACGGCCGCTTTGCGGTCCCGTCTGGCTGGGACAAAAAGCAGCCCTCTAAGCTTGGGTGCGGGAGACGAACCGACGC
>NZ_KE952757.1:0-481 GCF_000466385.1 Aneurinibacillus aneurinilyticus ATCC 12856 | reverse complement strand
CTGGATTATACTGGATAATCAACACCCTTGAAATAATTATTCTAATGATGTCGAGATAAAAAAAAGAATAAATTTCAAAATAGCAGATAATTAAGTAAAGAAACGTTAATTACAAGGCTATCCCCTTATAGATGACAGTGTGAAAGGATCTAATGCTATACTGGCGCTTTCACTATTAACCATAGGGGGATTTTTCATGGATAAAATTTTGGAATCCAGAGCAGAAATACTTCGGCTTTGTGGCTGTTACAAAGTTCTGTACTGTCATGGATGATATACTGTTAAAAGCTTGACTATACTCGGATGATATTTTGGTATTGAATTTGATTTATGCTCATGATAAGATGTTATATGCTCAAAACATAAAGGGTATAGGATTTTATGAAAAAGAAAACAACAAAAAAACTCTTGTTCTTTTGTTGAGTATGTGATATATTATAAAAGTCGCCGCTGAAAAACGGCACAACACAAAAAACAAGTT
>NZ_KE952756.1:7169-15042 GCF_000466385.1 Aneurinibacillus aneurinilyticus ATCC 12856 | reverse complement strand
TCTTCCACCTTATGGATAATCAACAGGCGTGGTGCAATATAAGAAAAGCCCCGAGCATCCGATAATCGAATGTTCGAGGCTTTGTTTACGTGTTATTTAGCCTTTAAGAAGCTGCAGCACGCCCTGCGGAAGCTGATTAGCCTGTGCCAGCATCGCAGTAGCAGATTGGTTGATAATGTTGAGCTTTGTGAACTCTGTCATTTCTTTCGCCATGTCAGCGTCGCGGATACGAGATTCTGCAGCTGTCAGGTTCTCTGTGGATTGCGTGATGTTATTAACAGTATGCTCCATTCGGTTCTGGTACGCACCAAGCTTGGAACGAACCTGCGATACTTTATCGATAGCGCCGTCAATGATGGCAATCGCATTGGATGCGGATGTTTCATCCGTGAGCTTGAATTTGTCGATACCAAGCGCTTTTGTGCGGATGTCACTAATGCCAAGAGCGATAACTTCGCCTGCATTTGTGCCAACCTGGAAAGTAAGGGATGCATTTTCAAGCGTTTCACGTACTACAATATTCGTAGCCGTTTCTCCGGCTTTTACAACACCGGTTCCAAAGGTAATTCCTGTGTTGCCAAATTCAATAAATTTCCGATCATTGTCCACAAATTGATGGGCAATTACCTTGTCATTCTCATCTTTCAAAATAACGCTTGGCCGTTGTAATTTGTCAATTTTAAAAGAATGGTATGGCTCGCCCTCCAGCGCACCGCCACGCTTTACATATTTCGCTCCGGTATTTGTAAAATCCACTGTCAAACCTATGTTTCCAGCGTCTTTATTTTCAACATAATTACCATTAGCATCTTTTTTTACCTTGTAAATATTGATTGGCTCTTCGTTATTGAAGGAAATGTTTTCGGCCTTGCCTACTACCTCATCTCCATTTTTTACAGTAAGTGTATAAGTAGTTGATTGGGTGAATTTTGTATCATTTGTAATTTCGGATGCATCTATACCTAATAAATCTGTAGCCTTTCCTAAAGGGCTGCCTACTGGCTTTCCGTCCTTGCCCGCACGATAAATGACCCCATTTTCCTTGTCTCCAACAATAACATAATTACCATCCTCAAGCTTGGATTTGGATATATCCAGAGTTTTCGTATCAGCGGTAACTTTAGCTTCTAAATACATTTTATACTCTCCTGCTGCCAAATCCGTATCTGGAGACAACAGAAAGTTTTCCAGGCCTGTATAGTAAGTATCATCAATACCTTCCATATTTAATACCTTGCTGTCTGTTACGACATTCATCTTATAATTTCCAGCTGGCAAACTGCTTGCAGCATCAATTTTGATGTCGCGTAAGCCACCGCCGCCTTCAGAATAAAGTATATCTCCATATAAAGAACGATTTCTTGCATTTTCCGAAAGACTGCCATTCAACAGCTTTTTCGTATTGAACTGTGTATCATTCCCCACACGATCAATCTGTTGACGAAGCTGGTTGATTTCATCCTGAATGACAGTACGATCTGTTTCAGTTAATGTACCGTTGGCAGCCTGTACAGCAAGTTCGCGCATACGAGATAACATATCATGCACTTCACTGAGCGCACCTTCCGCTGTCTGAATCAGTGAAACACCGTCCATCGCATTCTTCTCGGCCTGCTGCAATCCGCGAATCTGGCCGCGCATCTTCTCGGAGATGGCAAGGCCCGCTGCGTCATCCGCTGCACGGTTGATACGTAATCCAGAAGAAAGCTTTTCCAGTGCTTTTCCTGTAGCAATCTGATTTTTACTTAATTTCGAATAAGCGTTTAATGCTTGAATGTTGTGGTTAATCCGCATAACTTTCACTCCTCCAAATATAGTAAAGGTTTATTTTTTCAAATGAACTTCTTGCTTATGCTGTTGATATTCGTATACTTCCTGCTCAATTTCCCTCTGTTGATAAGGATTAAATCGTGGAATATTGCGCTGTGGCAAAGCCATCGCCACTTCTGACTGGTCTGTAGACAAAGGGAAAGCCCCTCTGGCATCCTTTGCTTTCTGCATAGCTGTTGTCCACGCGTCGTCAAGTTCTTTTACAATGACACGCACTTCCTGGATAATTGCGCTGTTTTTCTTCATGTTCGCCTCATGAATACGGTCAAACATGTATCTGTATAATGTTTCAAGCTGGTCCGCCAAAACGCCCGCTTCGTATTTAATTCCGAAACCCAATCGAGTTAGGATATCGTTGCAATGCTGCAGTGCACGATTTGCTTCAAAATAGCGGTGTTCGGTCAGCAAACGAACGGATGTGTCCAGCTTCTCCAATAATTTTTTATACAATAACGATGTGATGACCTCCGGCTTATCATAAATATCGCTTAGCTCCACATTCTGCGGAGTCAGGGCTTGATCCATCGCGATTCCTCCCCGTTCATATAACCAACTCTCTTTACTACTCTAAATATCGGTTGCCTGAGCAAAAACTTAATAGGTTATTAGAAAATACTTTGTAAGAGTTTGCCTCAACGTAAAAGTAACACCATTGATACGATATCCCAACTGCTGAAGTTCTTGCTCCATTTGTGGATTTTGCATCACTAAATAGCATTCTCCTTAATACGGCTATAGATAAATAATAAACTCCCTCTGCCCATTATGAGCAGAAGGAGTTCATTTAGTTTTTCTTATCGAAAAAGATACTAGGATGATATGTGTCTTCTTCTCCATACCCCTGATGAATTATCGTTTGTTTTCTTTCTATCACAGATCTTTGTCTTAGCTTTTCCCGCAATGGCTCAAGTAAAGGCGTAATTTGCTCCCGTAATTCAAGAATATCTTTAATGATATGCTTAATTTCCTTTTCTTCCGCAGGTTCGGATTTATTACCCATACTATCCAATTGATCGATAAGCTTAGTAATACGCTCACACTTTTCCACTCGATGGAGGAATTCGTCTACATTCTCAGCATGCACGGCGTGTAACTGGGCGCTCGTTTCTTCCTTCATCGACAGCAACAATTGCTTTTTATCAACATGATCATTCATATGGATAGTCGCCTTATTTCATTGCTTTCAACGCCTGCATCCAAGTAGCTCGGAATTGTTCAGCGTATTCCAGCACTTCCTCAAGAATAGAGAGGTCTTTTTTAACATTAGCTTGAATTAAACGTTCCATCATATACTCATACAAAGCTGCCATATCCTTGGCAATAGGGTAATTTGTGTTAAGCGTACACAACAATTCCTGAAGGATATCCTGACTTTTAATCAGGTTGTCATTCGTTGCCTGGATTTCTCCTTTTTCCATATGAACGATAGCCAATTTAATGAATTTGACCAGTCCATTATATAGTTGTAGCGTCAATTCTCCAGGCGTAGCCGTAAGTACACTGTTTTGTCTATATTGTTGGGCAGCCAAGCTTGTCATTATGAAGCGCCTCCTCCAAATTGCTGCATCAGCCAGGAACTTTGGGAATTATACTTACTCATCGCTTTTTCCATCGCAGTAAACTGCCGGTAGTACCGATTCTCCCGATCGATAAGGCGAGCTTCCATACTGCTGATTCGTTTATCCATACTCTGCAGCAGTTTCCCTACAATACTCTGATCGTCCTGTGCATTTCCCGTGACTCCTGCCTTTTTTGTCAACTCGGCGAACGCATCGCCAAAGCTTCCGCTCAAACGATGAATTAACCCTTGCTGATTTCGTTTTTTCGGATCTTTTTTGATATCTTCTTCCGTAATGTCACTTCCCTGGATGAACAGGTTTTGTACAGCCTCCGGATCTTCTTCCAGTGCTTTTCTTAATTTTGTTTCATCTATTGTCAACTTTCCCTTGTCTTTATAATTCTCCGATTTAATACCTATCGCTGCCAAGGAATTATATTCGCTGCCATTATTCACAGTGGACGTCATGCTTAAGCGCATGTTGTTTACTAAACTTGATAAAATATTATCACGTCGCAGCAATCCACTTTTTGCCTTTTCATCCCACTGTTCCGCCTGCTTTTCGGTCAACGCTTTCCGTTCTTCATCCGTTAAAGGCTGGAATTTCTTATACACAGGCTCATTAATGGCCTTATTCAATTTATCAAGAATTTCATTGTATTTATCAACGAACTCCTTAATATTCTTAATCTCTGCATCCAAATCGCGGGATACCGTAACAGTAACCCCTTCTGTATCTACTGCCTTCAATGTATAATTCACACCAAAAAATTTAGCTGTATTTGTCCCAAGAACAACATCTTGACCGTTAAAATTCACTTTCGCATCTTTGCCCACGGCTTTATATTCGGAAGAAACTGCAAGAGGCTGGTCCAACCCAAGCGCTGTATCAATACCTGTATCATCGGCTTTCAAAGAAACTGCTGTCACGTCTGAATCAGAAGAAAACAACGTGAATTTTTGCGTCTTCTCATCATAAGAAGCATTTATTCCTTCTGTTTTCAGCTTGGAAATCAGATCAGAAACTGTTTCTCCAGGATTCAATGTAACCGTCTTTGTTTCTGACGTTGCTCCCTTTTCTAGCTTTAGCGATAAAGTAACGGGCGTTCCTCCATCCGCCACCAGCTTTGTATTCAGCTTTGTATTAGCATCTCCTGTATACGTACTAACCTGACTTGTAGAAAAGCCCAATTGTGTTAACAAATTGGATGAAGAATTGTCAGAGGATGATATGGACAATTCCTGGCTGGAGCCGGTATTGCGTGTCCGCACAACAAACTGGTTAAGCGTGGAATCGTACATGGCCTGAATTCCTAGTGATTTCCCTTCACTATCCTGTGCCTTGTTAAACTTGGCGACGATATCCTGCATAGTGTCCGTCTTCTTAATATCAATCGTTCCTATTTTTCCATTCACATTGACTGTGATTGTTTGATCCTCGTTTACAAGTTCTCCACTCTTCACTTTCCCACTAAGTGAAGCACCTTCAGCCAACTGGTTCACTTTCAGTTTATACGTTCCTGGTATAGCATCTGCAGTTGCGCTAGCAGATATAATATCCGTCTTAGAGGATGTTGTGCTAAATGTTCCGTACTTACTGGACATTTTCATATCCAATAATGTTTTATTTCGGAATGAAAAAATTTCCGAATTCCACTTGCGGTAGGCATCGCTCTGCCAGGCAAGTTTTTCCCGATTTTGCTTCATTTTGTTGAATGGAATTCGCTCTGCATCCATTAACTTTTTAACTAATGAATCTGTATCCATCCCTGAGGCAATCCCGGACAGACGGGTAAGATTTGAACCGTACATATACTTTCTTCCTTTCTATTCTATATTTTTTGATCAAGGAAAAATCCGACCATATCTTTTAATTTAGCACGCATTTCCATAATTTCTTTTGGTGGAATTTCTTTGATGACTTCCTGGGTAATCTTATTTTCAATAACCGCGTACCATTCGTTGCTTTTCTCAAAAAACTTAAATGCAAGCCCTGTATGCAAAGTATTAAAAATTTCATTGGCTGTTTCTTCGATTTTGGCCCGCTCTGTTTCGTCATCGTGTTGTGGATTTTCTATGGCACCGGATTCCTGACCGTTTAATCCGTTTATAGTAGCGAAGGTCCCCTTGTGCCCTGTCCTTTCATCTGAAGCTCCTCCCTGCACCGAACCGGAACTCACAGGATTCGTTGTATGAATAGATGGTGCCTGATTGGCTCCCGGAAACAAAACCTCACTCACATTTACTCCTCCCCGCCTTCACGTAGTAACCTTCTATATTTGATATCGGAAAAACAGCGCAATTTATTAGGAATTGGAAGAAATAAATATGAACACTACCTTAAAAAGAATCAGCTATATTTTTTAAAAAATCGAATAAACAAGCTAAAAGACCGTACAGATAGTCTGAACGGTCTTTTATATAAGTTACACTTAATATTTTGACAGGGTAGCGTGGTTGGAAGTAGGAGGGATGGAGAAAGAAGAGGGTGGATACGCCCTGCGCCCCAGCAGAAAAAAGGCGGACGTGTTTGTGTCCTTCTTTTCTTACCTCCTACCAGTGAGATGTATATAGTTCAAGAAATGATATACGGACCTAGCTGTTTTCGCAGCTCCATTCTCCAATTTTTATATGCTGGCAATACATTGAATTGGAGAATTTCTAGTATTTTACCGGTTTGCTGTTGTTCATATGCGGTAATAAGAGCATCAAAGCTCCTAACTAATGTATCCGTATATATTTCTATCTGGTTAGCTGGTAGCTCTTCCAGAAACGCCTTCATGCTTTGTATGATAGAGACGAAAGCTGTCATTGTATCATTGGCTAACTGGATTGTATTCTCTATGTGCCCTTCATTAATCTGGGTCTTAATATGGTTCAATGCTTCTCCCATTGTATCGGAGAGTTCTAATGTTCGTTTCATGATATGTATTTGCTGTTCCATGTCGGATAGCCCTCTCTTTCATATGACAGCTAATAAAAAGAGGCTCCAGCAGAGCCAGAGCCTCTCTTATATTTTCCACTGAAATTAGCGGAGAAGTTGCAGTACTTGTTGCGGATTTTGGTTCGCTTGTGCAAGCATAGCTTGAGCAGCTTGAGCAAGGATACCATTCTTCGTATTTTCCATAACTGTTTTCGCCATATCAGTATCACGAATACGAGATTCAGCAGCAGTCAGGTTTTCAGAAGAAGTATTCAAGTTATTAATAGTATGTTCAAGACGGTTTTGGAATGCTCCCAACTTAGAGCGTTCAGCAGAAACTTTTTCAATTGCTTTATCAATTGTAGTAATAGCAGTGCTCGCTTTACCTGCACTAGTAATGTCGATTGCATTACCTGAACTGTCACGAACGCCAAGAGCTGTTGCTCTCATGTCATCAATACCTACTAAGAGGTTTTGTCCACTATTTGCACCAATTTGCATAGAAATTGATTTCGAAGCATCTGTTTGGGCAACTTTTGCAGCTTCGAAGCTAATTGTTACACTCTCGCCTACTCCCATATCAGTCAGACCCGCAATTGTAACAGTATCACCAGTTCCGAGAATTCCTGCAGCAGTCTGATCGTCTTTGTCGAGTGTAAATCCTGTATTTGCAGGATCACTTACTACAAATTGTGTTTTATCATTTTCATCGTTAACACGAGTGATCGTAATTGTACCTGATTTATTAATGGCATCTGCGTTTGTAAGAGTTACTTTAACATCTGCCTTGCTATTATTTTGAACTTTGACACTACCTTTTTCAGCAGCAGAAAGTCCAACCTTTGAACCGTCCAAAAGCTTTTGAGTATTGAATTCGGTTGTATTAGCAATACGGTCAATCTCAGAAGCTAACTGATTTACTTCTTTTTGAAGCTCTTTACGATCACTCTCAGTATTTGTGTCATTGGAAGATTGTACAGCAAGTTCACGCATACGTTGTAAAATGCTGTGCGTTTCGTTCAACGCACCTTCTGCTGTTTGAATCATAGAAATACCGTCTTGTGAGTTACGGCTAGCTTGATCCAAGCCGCGAATTTGACCGCGCATTTTTTCGGAAATTGCCAGACCCGCTGCGTCATCTCCTGCACGGTTGATACGAAGACCAGAAGACAGTTTTTCAGTAGATTTTGCTTGGTTAGCAGTGTTGATGCCTAATTGACGATGAGAGTTTTGTGCCAATAGATTGTGATTGATAATCATAATATACTCCTCCTTGATTGTTTCGTGAACGTCCGTGTTCACTTGGTTATTAAAAAGCCAGATAGCCTTTTAAACGAAAGAATAACTTCATATCACTTCAAGCATTACCTGCAAGGAACATCTACTTATCCCCCGTCGTACGCCGTAGGTTTTAAGTTCTATTCCTTACACTACTATTATCGGACAGATGATTTTTTACTTTAGTGTTTTCGTTAAATTTTTTTTGTGAAAAATTAAGGAGGTTGATTATCCAGTATAATCCAGAGTAAATCGTCACCACACCGTGCCCCAAACGGGCGTCG
>NZ_KE952756.1:0-7069 GCF_000466385.1 Aneurinibacillus aneurinilyticus ATCC 12856 | reverse complement strand
CAAACGGGCGTCGGTTCGTCTCCCACACGGAAGCGTAGCAGGCCGCTTTTTGCCCCAGCCAGACGGGACCGCAAAACATCTAGGTAGACGCGAAGAGGGAGACAGTTGCTGTCCTTTTTCGCCTGACCGGGGCAACCGCTTGGGGAGGGAGACGAAAGGCCTTGTTTAAGGTCTTGTTTGTGTCCCATTGTGGTGGCCTTTTTTCTTTCTGGACAATCAACACCCTTGGTATCCATA
Source organism: Aneurinibacillus aneurinilyticus ATCC 12856 (assembly GCF_000466385.1). Classification (GTDB taxonomy): domain Bacteria; phylum Bacillota; class Bacilli; order Aneurinibacillales; family Aneurinibacillaceae; genus Aneurinibacillus; species Aneurinibacillus aneurinilyticus. Next base: position 6,832 of record NZ_KE952756.1, on the reverse strand, counting down.
GATGGATAGAAAAGAGTGATGCGTACGGCGTGCACCTTCTTTCTTCCACCTTATTGATAATCAATAGGCGTGGTGAAACATATATGAGTTAAATACGGAAAAAGAAATAAACAAGGTCGAAAACATTAAAGACAAAACATAAAATAATAGATTATTCCCGATCCGATTTCCCCTCTATCTTTACTGCATTCCTATCTACAATTCCTTTCAGTAATTCGAGGTTTATTCCTTTCGCCTGACCGGCGATCCGGTTTTCCGTCTGGATCGCATCATAAATTTCCTTGCGATGAATTTCAATATGTCGAGGAGCTTCAATCCCGATTTTTACCTGGTCCCCGTCCACGCTTACGATTTTGATGCTGATATTATCCCCGATTACAATGGATTCACCTGCTTTTCTGGCCAGTACTAGCACTTTTCCATCGCCTACCTTCCCTGCTCCGCCGTTTGGCCTTGTCTGCTGACAGTCGTTTCTTTATCAGAGAAAATAGGCTGACGTACCGAATAGTTGGTTTTCTCGAGAACCAGCTGCATCCCCTTACGATTCGTTGTATTTAATACTATCGGGGCCACCAGATTTACAGTAGAATCATGGAGAGGATCACGCAATACGACAATCGAGTAACTTAAAACATTCTCCCGGTTTTTGATTTCCAGTTGATCGAGTACATAGTCAGGCAAGGCAAATTCATAATCAGCAAAAAAGCGGAACGGATCGATTAAGAAGAAGTATAAATCCCCCTGTAGGGAATGCAGTACAGTAAACGGGCTATCCTGTACCTGCACCAGCAGGAATTCCCGTTCATTTGGAAAACCAGGAATCCCCTGTTCAAAAGTGTACACTTCCGTTGCTTCATATTCCAATGTACCAAATAAATCGGATTCCATCTTTAAAATCATGATGAGACAAACTCCTTAAGGGCTAAGCCCGTAATTTCTCAATACTCTATATTTAAGTTACCACCAATAGATTCAAAGTGAAGCTCATTCTTTTTCTGAAGCGTATAAGAAATTCTGCCCCGTTCATAATTATGTTGGAAAGGTCGGTCCTGAACATTAATCATTGTACCGCCGATTTTCCAATCCATCCTCGTCTCGCCAGGAATGCACTCTATCCTCAAAGAGAAATTCCTTGGCACATTCCCGTATTGAAAGCTATGCTGAGGAAGAAGGTGATGCCCCATAGCCAGATTGCGAATGACATTGCCACCGTTCTCAATCGCGCCTAACTGAGCCCCTTCCAGCACCGTTTTCTCGATATAGTTCAATACCTGTCGTTTGGCGTCCGCTGCTGCTTCCTCATTGCGACGAAAAATGTGCTTCATGTCCATGTCTGCCCAACATTCGCTCTGATCAATCGTTAATCTGGGCGGCACATATTGTACGTTCATCTCTGCAGGTGTCTGCTCAATCAAAACTTTTGCCTGGCCTGGTTCAAAACTATAACGCGGTGACTGTACGTCCCAATCTATTTTTGCAAATGTTTGATTGATTTCAAGTCGAGGCATATTCAAAGTTTACCCCTCCTTAACGAAGGAAATCAAGTAGTGAAGGCTGAATAATACGCGCTCCGGCGGCTAAGGCGGACCGATATACATACTCATTATTCTGTAAATCTATAATTACCCTTGCCGGATCTGCATCTTCATTCATAGACATCATATCCTCGATGCTCTGGCTTTGCGTCTCAAGTCGATTCTGGATTATCTCAAGGCGATTCATGCGCGCTCCAATTTCAGATTGCACCTGTAGAAAGTTATCGATGTGATTTTGAATTGTATCCAAGTATCCAGTTAACTGCTTGCCATCTGCCGGCTTTTTATCTTCCTGAGCAGGCAATCGAACATATCCATCCTTAGATGTATCACTCTTATCGAAAATCTCAATTTGGAGCGGATTTTTTGGATCATATCCTAGCGCCTTGCCGTCTGCTATCTTTTCAAGTGGACGATGATCGGGATTGGCTGGATCATATAGAGCAACCTTGTTATCTGCGTCAACAATTGGGTTTCCATCTTTGTCAGCAGCTAATCTTCTTCCATATTGATCGGTAATATACTCTGATGGTTTGAGTTCTTCAATCAGCTTGTTCATTAACTCGAACAAGTCAGTCTCATATCCCCTGTTCTCCAGTTCTTCCTTGGTCATATTGCCTTTTTGTTGTCCGAACAATTGAATCCCATCTACATTAATCGGCAGTTGGACTGAAGGAGAAACTTCCAGGTTGATATCTGTTCGATTTTTATTTTGATACGCTCCATCTTTAAATGGGGGAATATCAGTATTCGTGCCACCAAAGATGTAATTCCCATTCAATGTGGCATTGGCCACATTCCCCATTTGCTCGCGAAGCTGAATAAGCTCCTCCCGTATTTTCTCCCTATCTGCCGGATTGAGAGTGTCAGTGGCCGCTTGCGTCATCAAGTCTTTTACACGTACTAATATATCTTTTCCTTCATTTACTGCTGCTTCCGATTCTTTCAACCAGTCTATAGCATCATTCGCATTGTTGTAGTATTGCTTATTTACGGTTAAGTTGGTGCGATACTGTATACCGAACATGGCAATAATCGGATCGTGTGAAGGCCTTGAAATTTTCTTGCCAGTAGACATCATATCCTGAAGTCGATCCATCCGAATTAAACTATTGTTCAAATTACGTAGCATCGTATTGTTTAGCATATTTTGTGTAATCCGCATACCGTATTCCTCCCTATCTGCCAACAAGTCCCATACCGTTTATGATTTTATCAAGCACTTCATCTGCTACAGTAATCGAACGTGCCGCCGCATTATACGCATGCTGAAATCTAATCATATCGGCTATTTCCTCATCTGGTTGAACACCGTAGATGGATTGACGTCTATTCTCTACCTCCAATAATAAACTGCCTGTATTGTCCCGCATCCGTTGTGCTTCTCTTGACTCTAGCCCTAGTGTGGTGATAATTCCTTTGGTATAGCCATCAAAAGAAGATTTCTCTGTGCCGATCTGAATCGTATTATCGGTCTTTAAAGCGAATATTGCTAACGCATTTTTGTTGTCCCCTTTTCCAGGAGCAGTTCCATCCGGCTCGTTTTTACCAGCTGCTATTTTGTTGACCGACTTTATAATATCAGGATTGACAACCATGTCTGCCGCGTTTTTTGGGTTACCTGGAGGATCGTCCTTACTGACAAAGAAAGGCACACCCTCATCTCCATTTAAATCAATGCCCTGTTGATGTACTTCATTAAGCTTTTCAGCAAATGTCGTAGCCAAAAGGTTGATTCTGTCCAGGTACCCTTCCACAATTTTATCCCTTGATTCAAATAGCCCGGCCATATCTCCGGAAGCAAATTCGACATCAGAATATGTTTTAGTTGGAGAACCAGCCTGCGTGAACTGTACCTGTAACTTTCCGCCCTTATCCACTGCTTTTACTTCCAAGCCTTCTCTGCCAGAAATAAGCGGAATTTCTGTAACTGCTGTACCATCATCGTCATTGGCTTTTGCTTTTAACTTCACATCAACCATACCCATTCCGTCTTTTGAAGGAGTTACATCAATGTCTATCAGTTTTGAGAGCTTATCCAGCAGTAAATCACGTTGATCGTATAGGTCATTCGGTTCGTACCCATGTGGAACGACATCTGCAATTTGTTCGTTTAATGCTGTAATTTGCTTGACATAGGAGTTAATCTCATCGGCCTTTACACCAATATCCTTATTTAGGTTGTTTTTCATCTCGTTCAAAGAATCGTAGACATATTTGAAGTTATCCGCCACCGCAATGCCATTCTGTCGTATAGCTTCACGGGCTGACTTGTTCTGCGGATCGGACGCGAGCGTATGCCATGCTGTCCAGAATTCATCCATCGTATATTGAAATCCTTTGTCCGACGGCTCGTTTAAAATAGATTCGATTTTTCCAAGCGTATCAGACTTCTTCTCATAGTATCCGAATTTCTTATACTCTCCACGAAACTGTAAATCTAAAAAACGTTCACGTAAACGTTCAATCGAGCTTATCACAACGCCTGTACCCATCTGACCTGCCTGGCGGGCATTCGTCAGGGCAGGATATGGATATGGTGACGTTGCCTGCAAATTCACTCTTTGGCGTGTATAGCCTTCCGTATTAGCGTTCGCAATATTATGACCTATCGTATTCAGTGCACCTTGATTGGCAAACAATGCACGTTTGCCAATCTCTAACGCTGAAAATGCTGATGGCATCCCAAATCTCCCTCTTCCTTGTTAATCTATTTTAATGACTTGCTATATTTTAGTGGTACGAAGTAAGAACAGAAAGAAGAAATCAGAGGCTGGAAAAAGAACGCTCCTCCTCTTTTTCTATCTTTACCAACCCTCGAACCGTTTACCGAATGACTATCAACTGTTAATCATTAACTGTCATTTACGCCTTACTATCAAAAAAACCGTGGGATGGCTTCGTATACGGATTCGGACGCGAGGCTTTCTGTGTATTCTGATACGTCGGTTCCTCAGACGGTGCCGTCATCTCTTCGAGCGTAAAATTCACAAATTCCAGCGACTGTTCGATCAGCTTTTGATTCAGATCGTTTATGGCTTTCAATTCAGCGATGATGTCGCCTAGCTTCTGCTGACAGGCAGATAACGACTGCTTTAGCTCCGGTTTTTCGGTCATCTCTATCAAATCGCTGAGATAGCACGTCTCCTTGCGAATGCCCCGCTGCATTAAATAGAGCGAGACGTGTTTCTCTCGCTCTAATTCAAGGGATTGGATGGCATTGATGCAGCGAGATTCGAATTGCAGGATGCGGGACAATTCATCAATATTGCCCTTAATAAGCACATCTTTCTTATGCCCGGCCAGCTTCAGCATTTTTTCGTGCTCAACGATCAGCTGTTCCAGAATCTCAACAATGGTATATAAATCACTCATGTGTATGTCACCATCCGGTATTTATCTTTCGTATACGCCGCGGTTTATATGCCTTTCTTCAGCAATGCTTCCGCGATGTCTTTCGTATCGACATGATATGTTCCTTCTTGTACCTTCTTTTTCAATTCAGCAATGCGCTCGGCGCGTTCGGCTGTTGTCTCCTGTGTACGCTGAAGCTCCAGCGCCTCATTGGAGATTTCCAGTTGATCGCGGCCTTTTCCCTTCGCCTTTGCTTCGTCCTGCTTCATTTCTTGCTGGCGATACGGGTTGATTGGCTGAATTTGATTTGGCCTTTCGACTCTCATCGTGTGTCACCCCCCGTCTTTTTTATAGTTTGTATGCATATTCCTTATTCTTTCCTCATCCTTTATCGGTTTAGACTATATGAATTCTACCTCGATCCAATAAGCAGTAAAATCCCCACTTCGCTTATGCTACGTAAAGAATAACCGCCTCTAAAATCCCGATAAGTGCAATTAACTATCAATGAACGATGAAAAAACGCTCACTGTTTTATGAAGGCTTTACTTTATTACCTCCGACTTTCCATCGACTCAAAAAGAAAATGCCGACTACTCGTTATTAAAGTAATCGGCATTTTTGACGGAAATTTTAATGTTTTTCTTTAAGGACTACTAGCAACGCCCATGAGTTCTTCTTTACTCATCGCGACCGCTTCTGTATAACGCCGATCGTTCACGCTTCTCCTGGGCCTTTTCCTCCCGACGTTTCTGCTCATCTTCCTTCATGTAGCTGGCGATCTTCTTCAGATTACTTGTACAATGAGCACACAGCGAACCGGCTCTCAAAGGCTCGCCGCAGCTGCGGCACGGATAGCTCATATTAGGGTTATTGTCGATGCTTAATCGTCCTTCCAGAATAAACATCGTAATCTGATTTACCGACACACCGGTCGCTTCACTCAGATCGTGTACGTTGCAAGCCCGGTTCTCCTTCTTCCGCATGAACTTATAGCACTTCTCATACTCCCGATCGATTTCCTTTACGCAGTCAGGGCATACATTCTGCCGGACTTTATGGAATAACTTCTTGCATCGCGGGCAATTCATAACGTCAAATGACAATAGGCCCCTCTCCCTTCGCTCAAACAACGGATGCTCTCCGTCTATTTTACCGCATATTCCATGGGATTCGGGACCTATTTTTAAAGTTTATTGATTCTTTATTACTATACGCTGCTCATCAGCAAATTACTTTGCTGCTTCTTTTGCCGCTGCGATCGCTTTATCATAGTCTGGATGATTGGTCGCTTCGGATACGTACTCAACATACGTTACTTTGTTGTCAGCATCCAATACGAAAATCGCGCGTGCCAACAGACGAAGCTGTTTAATCGCTACGCCAAACGCTTCACCAAAAGAAAGATCGCGGTGATCAGACAGCATTTTCACGTTCTCAATACCTTCCGCTCCGCACCAGCGTGCTTGAGCAAACGGCAGGTCTACGCTTACTGTCAATACTTCTACACCATCCAGTTTAGCCGCTTCTTCATTGAAACGGCGAGTCTGTGCTTCGCATACGCCTGTATCAATAGAAGGAACAACGCTGATTAAGCGTACTTTTCCTTTGCCATCATTCAGTGAATACGGTTGAAGACCTTGTGCGAGCACAGTGAAATCTTTCGCCGTATCGCCCACTTTCACTTCTTCTCCAATCAGTGTCACCGGATTGTTTTTAAATGTAATTGCACCTTCTCTTTCAACTGCCATATACGTTCCCTCCAATTCAAAAGTGGGTATTCTCTTCATTCATTCTAGTAAAGATTCTTCTAAATTACAACATGTGCATGCTGCTAATGTGACAATTAACCCTTTTTCTTTGTTATATTATCCAATTTCACCCTTGTCGTGTAAAACTAACCATACATATTTTACCACGCCTGTTGATTATCCATAAGGTGG
>NZ_KE952755.1 GCF_000466385.1 Aneurinibacillus aneurinilyticus ATCC 12856 | reverse complement strand
TTCGCAAGAAAAACTTTAATTTATAGAGGGAGAAGAAAACAGGATAACCCCTGGAGCAATCATCAATGCACGTCTTCTTTCTACCTGCAGGCCTTTTTTCAACACAATGTCCATAGCCAATAAATACTTATTAAACAATGATTCTCTTAAATTAAAAGCTTTGACCATTTGCATGCCAGCAATGGTGTCCTGTGCGATTGAATTAGCCTGACCTAAGCTTTCTTGTAGTTGTTCAGAGTATTTACTTACAGGTTTACTCATAATTCCCATAACAAATACAGCTATGGGCAATATGGATATACTAAACAAAATTAATTTCCAATTGGTAAAAATCAACAAAGTGAGTGCACCTATGAAAACAATAGGCATATAGAAAATCTGAAAAAAATGGTGATGCAAAAAATTCTGCAACACCATTGCATCATTAGATAATCGAGACACAAGATCTCCTGAATGATACTTATCCATCGTTGACATGGGTAATTTTTCGATATGATGGGCAACACAGTTTTTCAAATCCTTCAAAGCATATGAGCTAAATTTTGCAGCAGAATATTTAATGAAATATTTACATATAAACCCGACGACCGTTAAACCGAAACCAATGTAAGCAATACTGAGCAGCTTTTGAAAATCAGTTGTATTGTCTATCATATTTTTTATTAACATACCCATCCATATTTCTACAATAGCGACAGTTAGAGAAGTCACAATACAGAGTACTACCCAAAAACGATAAGGTTTAACATATGATAAAATCCAGCGAAAAACAGACTTACCCTCATTCGGACAATCTTTTTCTCGAAAAATCATGCGTTGCTCCTCAATAAAACTTATTTTTTAATCCCCCTAAAAAGAAATTATTCTGTTTAGGGGGATTTACAAGCATTCTCTTTCTACTTCAATACAAATGTCCCTTGCAATATTTGTTTAAGGATTGAGGAATTTCTCTCTAAACCATCCCCCCCTAGCATGTTAGAATGGGCACCGTATCCGTTGTATTTTACAAATCTTTTTGCTGCCTTGCTCCATGCTTTTTCATTCCATTTTTCTTCCAAATACGTCTTTTCTTCTTCATCGAATCTTTCATTTTCGTCAATTTTTTCTTCTTCAAATTCTGCTTGTATAAGGTGAATTGTAGCCCCTACTTCCCCATAATTAACTAATTGCGTATAAAAACTCATGTATTTACGCATTTTTCGTGTGAAACTTTGTTTTACAAATTCGTTCGTAAAATACAGTTCAAATTCTTCACGAGTCATATTGAACATTCCCGGATTTTCCCTTAGTTCATCCATGATTACTTTGATGTTTTCTTCTTCCTCTTCTTTTGTTTGTTCAAAAACTCTTCCTTTCCAGTACACATCAAACAAGACCAAATCGGATACATGATATCCTTGCTTTTCCATTTGTCTTGCCACTTCAAAAGCTAAGTTCCCTCCTGAAGAATACCCGATTAGTACATATTGTCCGTCTGATTGGATTTGAACCATCGCTTCAATATATTGTTGAATTCGATCATCGTCTTCAATGAAATCAAAGCCGTATAATGATGCAGTATGGATTTGCTCAGCAAGCTTTTTGTAAAAAATACCTTGTGCACCGATAGGCGCAAAGCAGAAGGCGTTTCGTTCCGCTTCTTCGTTTAACAGAATAGGTAGTTCTACAGTTGTTCTTGGCTTCCTGTCTGTAGAAGATAAAGTATCTTCCTCTGCTTCTGCGTTTACCGGAATAGGCTGGTGCACCTTATTTTCTGATTGTTGAAGCATAATATATTCCGCTATTTTCATAATGGTAGAATGTTTAAACACAATGTTTAACGGCATCTCTATTTGCATATGCTCGTAAATCTTTGCAACTAAAAGCGTTGCCTTTAAAGAATGTCCCCCTAATTCAAAGAAATTATCGGTAATTCCGATTAATTCTATTCCCAATACCTCTTGCCAAATAAATGCGAGCTGCGCTTCGATTTCATTTCTTGGCGCCACATACTCCCTTGTCATTAAGCCGATTGTTTGAGGCTCGGGCAGTGCCTTGCGATCCACCTTACCGTTTGGTGTAAGAGGCATGGTATCCAGCTGGATAAAATAGTTTGGGATCATGTAGCTTGGTAGTGATTTTGCTAGATAGCTTCTTAGATTCAGGGTCGAAACCTCTTCTTCCCCTACAATATAAGCGCATAATATTTGTTCGGACGTAGTGTGCTCCGAAACGATGACTACCGCTTCCTTGATTTTTTCGTATTCCAGAATAGCTGATTCAATTTCGCCAAGCTCAATCCGATATCCTCTTACTTTCACCTGTTCATCCACACGTCCTACGTATTCAATCATTCCATCTGAACGCCATTTCGCAAGGTCCCCGGTTTTATACATACGTTCACCAGGTACAAATGGATTTGAAACAAATTTATCTGCTGTAAGATCCGGTTTATTCAAATATCCTCTTGCAAGCCCCCGTCCGCCAATGCATAGCTCTCCCACTACACCTACCGGTTGTAATTGATGATTATGATTGACGATATACACCTCTACATTAGCTAATGGGCGACCTATAGTAATCTCCTGTTCCACCTGAATATTGCGCATAATGGTAGTTACTACGCTATTTTCAGTAGGTCCATATTCATTATTAACTTCAATTCCCCCATTTTTTTCTTTAATTTTTTTAACGATTTGAGCCGGTAATTTCTCTCCTCCCAAAGTGACACAACGTAAATTTTGCATATCATTACGAGAAGAAACAGCAAGAATAGCACTAAATAAACTAGGCACACCATAGTAATGTGTAATTTCTTCCGATGTAATCAGTTTTTTCAATGCAACCGGATCCTTTGCTTCTTCCTCCCTAGGCAGCACAGATTTTGCACCTGCAAAAATCGGAGCAAATAAACTCGCTACAAACCCATCAAAGGCAAAGGAAAATACTTGCAGTACTGTATCTCCCGGTCCGAATCCGTATTCTTCCTTCCGCCATTGCAGGCAGTTAATAATACTTTGATGTTCAATCATGACCCCTTTAGGCTTGCCCGTTGTACCGGATGTATAAATAATATAGGCAAGGTCTGTAGACTGATTTATAAATGGGGGATTGGCACCGTCCCCTGTATAATTTTGTTCATCCGTAAGATTCATCCATTCGATATCGACTGGCAATTTATTTAGTACATGCGGCTGGGCAAGCAGCAGCGTAGCTCCGCTATCTTCAAGCAAATATTGAATGCGCTCTTGTGGATAGGCTGGATCAATTGGGACATATGCCCCTCCTGCTTTCAAAATACCAAACATTCCTATAATCATCTCTAATGAACGTTCTGCCATAATGGCTACAGGACGATTAGGTGCAACCCCTTTTTCTCGTAATACACGGGCCAACTGATTGGCTTTTATGTTTAACTCATCATAGGTCAATGCTTGCCCTTCCCATACAATTGCGATATGTTCAGGTGTTTTTCTTACTTGCTCCTCAAATAATTCTTGCATTGTTTGGTTGTGCAGATATTGCCTTTTCGTATCATTAAATTCAAACATAATTTGTTTTTTCTCTGCTTCATTTAACATATCAATATCATGTAATTTAACATCAGGATTTTCTACAATTGCTTTTACTATTTGAATGAAATGTTGAATCATTTGTTCGATTGTTTCTCTCTTATACAGTTTCGTGCAGTATTGAAGCCCAAATACAATCTCTTCCTCTTCCTCTACTGCTACAAGACTCAAATCAAACTTGACCTGTTCCAATTTGCTTGCCACGTCAAAAGGTTGACATGTTAATCCGGCTAGTTCAAATGATTCTTCGTCCATATTTTGAAGGCTAAAGAGCGTATCAAATAATGGATTTCTGCTTAAGTCCCTTTGTATCTCCAGCTTTTCGATCAGCTCTTCAAATGGATAATCCTGATTCTCAAAAGCTTCCAGGGCATTCTGTTTTACTTCTAATACCAATGCTTTAAACGTCTTTTCGCCTTCCGGTTTATTTCTCATTGCTAATGTATTGACAAACATCCCGACAATGTTTTCAAGATCAACATGGGATCTGCCCACAATCGGTGTTCCTACAATGATATCTTCTTGAGCAGAATATTTAGAAAGAAGAACATTGTATGCCGCAAGCAAAACCATATAAAGCGTTGTTCCCGTTTCTGCTGCTACCCTGTATAGCCCATCCATAAGCTGCTTTCCTGTTCCAAACGTAAGCTGAGCCCCGTCAAAGCTTTGTTGCATCGGTCTTGAATAATCCGTCGGTATGTCCAGAATCGGAAGTTCATCCGCGAAGGCGTTCAACCAATATTCTTCTTGCTTTTTAAAAGCTTCTGACTGAAACCACTTATTTTGCCATACAGCAAAATCCTTATATTGAATACGAAGCTCCGGTAAAGCATTATCTTGGTATAACTCCCCTAATTCATTCATCAAAATACCGGAGGATATACCATCCGAGATAATATGATGCATATCAAATATAAGTATATGGCGGTCTTCTTCCAATTTTAAAAGTTCTACACGAAGCAATGGCGCAACACTTAAATCGAAAGGTTGAATGAACTCATCAATCATCTTCTCTACCTGATCATTAGAAACTACCTGATAAGACATGTTGAAATCAATTTCTTCATGAATTTTCTGTACAGGCTTACCATTTATTATTTCAAAAGATGTTCGAAGGCTCTCATGTCGTTGTATTAGTCTTTTAAAGGCGGTTTCTAAACGTTGCGGCTCAAGCTTTCCTTCAATCAGCATGATAGAAGGCATGTTATAGCTAATTCCTACTCCATCAAACTGATTAACAATAAACATTCTTTTTTGTGCCGATGATACTGGATAATATTCTTGTTTGCTAACCGGCTGGATCGCCATATAATGTTCCGTGTCCGTCTCTTCTATATATTTAGCCATCCCTTGAATAGTAGGTGTTTCAAATAAGACACGCAACGGAACTTCAGCTTGACATTCTTTATGCACCTGCGAAATAACAGCCATAGCCTTCAATGAATGTCCGCCTATTGTAAAGAAATCATCGTGAATACCTACACGTTGCAACCCCAATACATTTTTCCATATCTCCTCTAGTTGTCCCTCAAGCATAGTACGTGGAGCTACGTATTCTGTTCCTATTGATACAGAATTGTCAGGCTCTGGCAAAGATCGTTTGTCAATTTTTCCATTAGGAGTAAGGGGCATGGCTTCAAGCGATACAAAGTAGGATGGAATCATTGCTACAGGCAGTTCGTTTGCTAAATAGGCACGCAGTTCGGCTACATTTATTTCTCCTTCAGTCACCATATACGCACATAAATATTTTTCCTTTATGTGATCCTCTCTGGCGATCACAATTGCTTCCTTTATGCTGTCATGTTTACGCAACTGCGCTTCAATTTCTCCAAGCTCGATCCGAATCCCTCTGATTTTCACCTGATGATCATTTCGACCAAGGAACTCTACGTTTCCATCCGGCATCCACCTTGCCAAATCTCCTGTTCGATATAGTTTTTCACCAGGAACAAAAGGATTAGGGACAAACTTTTCTGCTGTCAATTCCGCTCTATTTAAATAGCCACGAGCAACCCCGGCCCCTCCAATACATAATTCCCCAATTACACCCACAGGCTGAACCTGCAAATATTGATTCATAATATACATTCTCATGTTAGCGTAAGGTTTTCCAATCGGTACTGTTCCTGTTGCATGTAACGAAGAAAGTGGCTGTTCATAATAGCTGGTATCGATGCATGCCTCGGTTACCCCATAGCTGTTTACAATACGCATTGTTGAACCAAATCGGGAAACCAAGGTTCTGAAATCTTCCATTGAACAACTGTCCGATCCAACAATTAGAATCTGTAGCTGGCTAATATCCAGCTTCTGTTCATAAATATACTCCATCAATGGCATCACTAAAGCTGGCGTTGCTTCAAAAATAGTAATCTCGTATTTCCTAATGATGGAATATAGGGAAGCCGGATCCATCTTCACTTCATTTGGACACACAATTAATTGTCCACCTGTAAGTAGTGCTCTTGCAAAGTCACCCGCAGATACGTCAAAAGCAAAGCTAGCCATTTGAAGCAAACGGACCGGAAACGTATCCAATCGATAAGCATCTTTCCATGCCATTGCTACATTCACATAACTTTGATGTTCAATCATTACACCTTTTGGCTTGCCTGTTGTACCAGATGTATAAATGATATAGGCTATATCTTGCGGATGAGCAACAGGTTCTAAATTGGAAGCTTCCTCATGGAACGATTCCGCTTGATCTAGATACAAAATGTCCCCGGGAAACGCAATTTGTTGTGCTAATTTTTGTTGTGTTAACAAAAGCACTGCCCTACTATCTTCCATCATGTAGCTAATTCGTTCCTGTGGATAATCTATATCAATAGGTACATACGCTCCCCCTGCTTTCAAGACACCAAGCATCCCTACAATCATATCAAGTGAACGATCTACCATGATCCCTACCATACTACCGGGCTGTACTCCCTTTTGCCGCAGCACTCGTGCAAGCCGGTTCGCTTTCGCATTTAATTCCCGATACGAAAGCTTTTCTTTTTCATCTATTACCGCTACAGAATCCGGTGTTTTTTCGACCTGTTCCTCGAATAGCTGATGGAACGTTTTATTTGTAGCATAGGTTACGTCTGTAGCGTTAAAATCATATCGGACGCGCTGCTGTTCTTCCTCGGACAGCATGTTGATTTCACATAATTTCACCTCAGGATTAGTGACAATCTCCTGCAAAATATGCATAAAATGGGTCGCCAATCGCTCCATCGTCTCTTTTTTAAACAAATTCGTACAATAGTTAAAATAAAATTGAATCTCATCCTGCTTCTCTAAAGCATCTAATGATATATCGAACTTGGCAATCCAATACTGCATTTCATAAGGGCGGAAGCTTAATCCCTCAATTTCTATCCCTACTTGTTCATCCGCATTGTTCAAGCTAAACATCGTATCAAATAATGGGTTGCGACTTAAATCACGACGTACTTGCAGCTTTTCTACCAAATTCTCAAATGGATAGTCTTGATTTTCAAAGGCTTCTAAAGCATTTTGTTTTACTTCCAACAGAAATTCGCGGAAGGAACGTGCAGCTATAGGTGTGTTTTTCAATGCAAGCGTATTGACAAACATACCAACAATATTCTCCATATCCGCATGAGAGCGCCCGGCAATAGGTGTTCCCACTACAATTTCTTCCTGTCCGGAGTATTTGTGTAAAAGTACATTGTACGCGGCCAGCAGAAGCATATACAAAGTAGTTCCTGTTTCTGTAGCCAAGCGTTTCAATTCCTCTGCAAGTCGCCTTCCCGAGTTAAATGTGACAATATCCCCTTCAAAGCTTTGAATCATTGGTCTTGGATAATCAGTCGATAAATTTAATACCGGAATCTCCTCTGCAAAGGTATTCAACCAATAAGCTTCTTGTTTTTCAATAGCATCAGATTGAAACCATTCGTTTTGCCATACAGCAAAATCTTTATACTGAATACGCAGTTCAGCAAGCTCTTTTCCTTTATATAAGTCAGCGAATTCGTTTGTTATCATTTGCATGGATACACCATCTGAGATGATATGATGCATATCTATTAAGAATAAATGGCGGTCCAATGCCAATTTAACCAGCCCTACCCGAAGCAGCGGAGCGAGGCCAAGATCAAATGGCTGAACAAAGCTTTCTACAATCTGTTCTACCTGGTCTTCTTTCGCCTCTGAATAAGCAATCTGCAACTCTACATTTTGATGTATTTTCTGAACCGGTTCTCCATTAATTGAATAGAAAGACGTTCGCAGCGCCTCATGTCGATTGACCAGGCTTCTTATAGCATATTCAAAGCGTTGATAATCCAGCTTTCCTTCTATAAACATTACACTAGGTACGTTATAAGTAATGCCAGCCCCTTCAAACTCATAAAGGATATACATTCTCTTTTGCGCAGATGATACCGGATAGTAATCCTGTAGTGCAGCAGGTTGAATGGCCGAATATCTTCCTTTTTCTCCATCAGCAATATATTGAGCTAATGCAGAGATCGTTGGTGTTGCGAATAACACTTTTAATGGTAATTCAACACCGAACTCTTTATGCACCTGGGCAATTATCGTCATAGCTCTCAACGAATGACCGCCTAATTCAAAGAAGTTATCCAATACCCCTATTCTGTTTATTCCTAGTACATTGTGCCAAATCTCTGCCAGCTTTATTTCAATGTCACTGCTCGGCGCTACATATTCAGTTGCTGTACCACATTCACCTTCCGGTTTTGGTAACGCCTTTCGATCCACTTTACCATTTTGTGTAAGAGGCATTTGTTCAATCTGTACAAAATAGGCTGGAACCATGTAAACAGGTAACTCTTTGGCTATATATTCCCTTAGTTCAGATACCGTTACTTTTTCTTCTGGAACATAATAAGCGCATAGAGCCTTTTGTGCATTATTATCCTCTACTACCATAATTACAGCTTCTTTGACTTTTTTGTGCTTTACAAGAAGTGTTTCAATCTCTCCTGGTTCAATGCGGTAACCCCTGATTTTCACCTGGTGATCGATACGGCCTAAATACTCAATTGTTCCATCAGGCAACCACCTTGCCAAATCCCCTGTACGGTACATTCTTCCGCCAGGAACGAATGGATTTGGGACAAACTTCTCGGCTGTTAATGCAGGCTGATTCATATATCCCCTGGCAACCCCATCCCCTCCTACACATAACTCTCCGGGTATACCCACAGGCTGAAGCTGGCCATACCGACCCATGATATACACTGTTGAATTACTAATGGCCTTCCCTATCGGAATACTGTCATCATATTCTTTATCAATAAGAAAGCATGTAGAAAAAGTGGTGTTTTCTGTTGGACCATAACCGTTCCACATAGCCAGATTAGGACATTTGCGCTTTACATTATTAATGTGTTTTGGAGATAAGGCATCTCCACCTACAATTAGGGAACGAAGACCTGCAAACATCTCTTCGGTTCCTTGTGATAATTGGTTAAATAATGGAGTGGTTAAAAACATAATCGTAATTTGATTCACCTGTAAAAATTCACGTAGTTTCTCTGCATCTAATAGCACATCTTTAGCAACAGGATACACTCCGGCTCCATTCAGCAAGGAGCCAAATAGCTCAAACGTTAGTGCATCAAACCCAATTGCTCCGGTCTGTATCACCCGATCATTTTCGTGCACCTGAACATAATTCGTATTTTTCACAAGACGAATCACATTTCGATGTTCCACCATAACACCCTTAGGCTTTCCTGTAGAACCAGAAGTGTACATGATGTAAGCTAAATCCCCTGCCTGATTAACCGGATTTAAATTAGAAGAATCTCCCTGATACAAACTTTCTCCATCCAAAACAACACAATCAAATCCATCATGTACTAAATGTAAGAGATGCTGTTGGGTAAGCATAATGTGGACACAACAATCCTGTATCATGTACGAAATTCTATCCTCAGGATATTCTGGATCAAGAGGTACGTATGCTCCTCCTGCTTTCAGAATTCCCATGATGCCCACAATCATTTCAAGTGAACGCTCGACCAGCAATCCTACAATATTATCAGGTTGAACTCCTTTTTGCCGTAAAATCCTTGCAACCTGATTCGCTCTTTCGTTAAGTTCCCGATACGTCAATGTTTGTTCTTCCCATACGACTGCAATATGGTCAGGTGTTTTCTCCACCTGTTCCTCAAATAATCCTTGAATCGTTTGCATATGTGGATATGTGGCTTTCGTATCATTGAACTCGAATAGAATGTGTTGTTTTTCCTCTTCAGTCAGCAGCTCAATTTCTGATATTATAATCGCCGGATTCCCAACAATTGCACGCAAAATCTGTAAGAAATGAGCAGCCATTCTTTCAACTGTTTTATCCACAAACAATTTAGTGCAATATTCCAAACAAAATAGAATTTCATTTTGTTCTTCACTAACCTCTAATGTAAGATCAAATTTAGAGTGTCGGCTATTTGGAACATACGGTGTAACCTTTACCTGTTCAACCTCAAAAGACTTCCTATCTGTATTTTGCAAAACAAACATCGTATCAAATAATGGATTTCTACTTAAGTCCCTCTGTATACCCAGCTTTTCAACAAGCGTATCAAATGGGTAATCTGGATTTTCATAGGCGTGCAAAGCCGTTTGTTTTACATTTGCTAAAAAATCCTTAAATGTATCCTCATGATTTAAACGACTTCTTATTGCCAATGTATTTACAAACATCCCTAGCATATTTTCCACATCAGCATGGGCTCTACCAGCAATCGGTGTTCCTACAACAATATCGTCTTGCCCGGAATACTTCGACAAGAAAACATTATATGCTGCAAGTAACACCATATATAGCGTTGTTCCTGTTTCCTTTGCTACCTTGTATAAATCATCCATAAGCTGCTTTCCTGTACTGAATGTAAATCTCTTGCCATCAAAGCTTTGACTGGTTGGTCTTGAATAATCGGTCGGTAGATTCAATACCGGGATCTCTTCTGCAAATACATCCAGCCAGTAGGCTTCTTGTTTTTTAATGGCCTCCGATTGAAGCAGATGATTATGCCAAATCGTAAAATCTTTATACTGAATGCCTAGCGCAGGAAGCTCCTTTCCTTTATACAAATCAGCAATTTCTTGAATCATAATTTGCATGGACACTCCATCCGAGATGATGTGATGCATATCCATTATAAATAGATGACGTTCCGCCTCTAATTTAACCAGCCCTACCCGAAGCAGCGGAGCCACTTCAAGAGCAAACGGCTGCATAAATTCCGCAATAATTCGCTCCACTTGATCTTTCGTTGACTCTGAATAAGCAATCTGTAATTCTACATTTTGGTGTATCTGCTGAACCGGTTCCCCATTAATTGAATGAAAGGAAGTACGCAGCGCTTCGTGCCGATCAACTAATTTTCTTACCGCTTCCTCCAGACGTTTGTAATTCAATTTTCCATCCAGAAACATAACACCAGGCAAATTATAGGCTGTACCTGAGCGATCAAACTCATTAAGAATAAACATCCTTTTTTGGACTGATGATACAGGATAATACTGTTGTTGTGGTACAGGTTGAATCGCAACGTAGTTCTCCCTCTTTGCTCCATTTATATAATTGGAAATTTCCTGAATCGTCGGTGCTTCAAACAGCAAGCGTAGAGGGATATCCACATTACACTCTTTGTTCATACGGGAGATAAGCGTTATGGCCTTAAGAGAATGTCCGCCTAACGAAAAGAAATTATCTTGTATACCGATTTGAGGAATTCCAAGTACTTCCTCCCAAATTTTAGCCAGTTTTTTCTCTAACTCATTTGTAGGTACTGCATATTTTACGTTTGTATTTACAACCTTCTCTGGATTCGGAAGTGATTTTCTATCTATTTTTCCGTTTGGTGTAAGCGGAAGCTGATCTAATGTAACAAAGAACGACGGGATCATGTAATCAGGCAAAGCTTTCCCTAAATAATTCCGAAGCTCCGTGTCATTTACTTCTGCTTCCATAACAACATAAGCACATAAATATTTTGCACCTTTGTCATCTGCTTTATCGATAACAGCAGCTTCTTTTACACCTTTACAATTTAATAATTGCGCCTCGATTTCACCAAGTTCTATTCGATGTCCCCTAATTTTCACCTGATGATCGGCTCTGCCTAAATATTCGATATTTCCGTCTGGCAGCCACCTTGCCAAATCCCCTGTTCGATACATTTTTTCGTTTGGCCTAAAGGGATCTGCAAAGAATTTTTCCGCCGTTAATTCTTGATTATTCAAGTATCCTCTTCCAACATTGGCACCTGAAATATATAACTCTCCTACAACTCCCTGTGGTTGTAAATGTTGTTCTTGATCCAAAATATAAATCCACGTATTGGAGATAGGCTTTCCTATTGGCGGTAATTCAGGAATTTCAGCTTCGGGATGAATCGTATAAGTAGTAACAACATGCGTTTCCGATGGACCATAATGATTGTGCAAGTACACGTTATGTTCATGCAAATAACGCTTAAATTCATTGTTAACTACTAATTGTTCTCCTGCTGTGATAATATGTTTCACGCAAATTGGAAAACGATTAATAAATTCCTTTTCATTAAAAATAAATTTTAAAAATGCCACAGGGAAAGATAACACTGCAATGTTTTCACGTTTTACTAAATCAAATAATTTTTCCACATCTCGTTGCGTTTCTTTCCTAATCAGATATAATTGTCCTCCAGACAATAGCGTTGAAAAAATTTCCTGATAGCATACATCAAAACTGCATGTTGTATACTGCAATACTTTGTCATTAAAGTTGATATTTGTTTTCTCGAAAGTAAAATGAAGCAGATTAACAATATTCCTATGCTCTAGCATGACTCCTTTTGGCTTACCTGTTGTTCCTGATGTATAAATAATATAAAATAAGTCCTCCGAGTCATTAATATAATCCATTTCTTCAGTTAATTCTTGTAAAATACCTGGATCTTCAATCACTACCGTTTCTTTCGTAAAAGCAAATTTATCCTTTAACTGGCGCTGTGTGAGTACTAACTGTACAGAATCCAGCATATAATCGATTCTTTCTTTTGGATATTCGGGATCAATAGGGACAAAAGCTCCACCAGCTTTTAAAATCCCTAAAATCCCAACAATCATTTCAATTGAACGCTCCATCATAATCCCTATGATGCTTTCCCTTTTTACGCCTTTTTCCCTTAGGAATCTGGCCAATTGATTGGATCTATCATGCAGCTCTCTATACGTTACCTTCTCCCCTTCAAATACGATTGCTACATGATCCGGTGTTTTTTCTACCTGTTCTGTAAACAACTGATGCACAGTCTTATCAGGATACCTTGTCATCGAATCATGAAGTTCTACCAATAAATGTTGTTTTTCCTGTTGTGTAAGCAGGGAAATGTCCTGTACGGGCACATATGGATTGTTTGCTACACACAAAGCTACTTCTTTCATATGACCTTCAATTTTTTTTATGAAATCTATATCATAAACAGCTGCGTTGTAATCAAGTCGGACACTAATTTCGTCACGGGGCAAAACCATCACTGTCATATCATAATTGGTCGGCTCAAACATCTTGGCATCACGAACTGTAAACCCTACTTTTTGCATGATACTATTCTTTTGCAACTCTTCTACTAAAGGGTAATTTTCAATTACCATAATATGATCAATCAAATCCTGTTTTAATTCTGTATGATTCTGTATCTCATATAAAGGAAAATACTCATATTGTTGTGCCAAAAGGACACTTTGATGAACAGCCTTTACTAATTCGACAAATGATTGATCTTTTTGCGTTTGGATACGTAATGGAAGAGTATTAATAAATAAACCAACCATTTTTTCAATTCCCGAGATTTCAGAAGGCCGGCCTGAGACAACAGAACCATATACAACATCATCCGTAGAATTATACTTTTGAAGGACAATCCCCCATAATGTTTGAAAAACAATATTTAGTGTAACTTGGCTTTGATTGGCAATACGAAGCAGCTGCTGGGTAAGTGCCCTATCAAATGCAAAATGAAACTGTGCTGGCTTATACGTGGTATGATTAATAGAAACTTTCTTTTTAGGCACTGCTGCGGATTGACTATAGTTTATTAAATATTCTTTCCAATAGCGGAGAGCTTCCTGCCTATCTTGTTTTTCAAGCCACTTAATAAACTGTTTATATGGTTGCACTGGCTCTAACTGAAGGGGTTTCTTCTCTTTTAATGACACATATATATTGAATAAATCATTAAATATAATGTTGAAGCACCAGCCATCCATTAAAATGTGATGGAAGCTCCAGATCATTTGGTAGTTAACCTTACCCGTTTGGAAAATAGCTACTCTCATCAGGTGATCTTTTGTTAAATCAAAGACTGTTTCCTCATCTTGATACTTATATTGCCTAATAACCTGTTCTTTTTTTTCCTCATCTAAGGATGATATGTTTTTAAATTGAAGCTGAACGGGCCGTTCCTTTAATACTACCTGAAGCGGTTGTTTAATCTTTTCATGCAAAAATGTTGTTCTAAACACATCATATCTATCAATCAATACATTCAGACTTTTACTAAGCAATTCCACATCTACTGTACCTTCGATCGCAATGGACATTTGTACCAGGTGGGCATTTTTTTCCTTATCAAGTAATGCATGGAACAGCATCCCTTCCTGCATGGGAGTTAAACGATACATATCCTGAACGTGTTCTTTTTTAAATGTACTCATGCTAACACCTCACAAAAATAAAATTTCAAAGTATTTTCACATATAAAATATATAGATTTAGTCGGTTATACTCACGTTAATGACTCGGCCAGCAGCTCGAAAATATCATCCATCTCTTCTAATTCAAGTTCTTTGAAACTAAAATCACTTGGAGTTAATTCCGTATCTTCTTTCTGTACACAATGTTCAATGATAGCCAAAAGATGTTTCTTATAGCTCTGACTCAATTGCTGAATGGTTTCCTTCCTATACTGCTGCTCACTATAAGAAAAGGTGATGTGAAGCTTACCTTCTTCAATAAAACCATTAATGTTGAGTACAAAATAGCTTTCTCCTTCTGGACTTAAATTATTTTTTCCGTCTGGTCCTAACGAATTCCCCATGCTATAAGGAGAACGAGTAAATAATTCAGTCTGTACGTCTGTATCAAATTGCCCCAAGTAGTTGAAGTTCACCTCCGGCTTTAATGTAAAAGGTAAAGCAGGCCGTAAATATTCAGTTGTTAAATACTTGAAAATTTCATATCCAATTCCTTTGTTAGGTATCTTGCGTAAATTTTCTTTCATTAGTTTAATTTGATAAGATAAATCATCTGACTTTTGCATATCAAGTACAACAGGATACTGGGAGGTAAACCAACCTATCGTTCTTGATATGTTCATCTGTTCTAGTATTTCTTCCCGTCCGTGTCCCTCTAAGTTAATTACAATTTTATCAATATCAGCCCATTCCTTGAGTGCAAACCCAAGTGCCGTTAATAAAATATCATTAATTTCTGTTCGATACGCTTTATTTACCTTTTTTATCAATTTTTCTGTCTCTTCTATCGTCAACTCAATTCCTACATAACGTATATTTTTTTGTTTATTGTTTATGGTAACATAATCTTTCTTAATTCGAACATTTTCGACATAATAATTCAAATAATACCAATATTCGGCCTCTTTTAGAAACACTTCACTGTTCGCATATTTTTCTAATTCAACGGACCAGTCCTTAAATGAATCTGTTTTCTCTGGTAAGGTAATTGTTTGTTGATGCATTGCCTGTTCATAAGCTGTTGCCAGATCTTCAAACAAAATCCTCCAGGAAATACCATCGACAACCAAATGATGAATCGCTATAAACAGATGATCACCATTTTGGGTATGAAACAACGCTATCTTTACTAAAGGGCCTGTATCCAAATTTATACTACTCTGTAATCGGGCCGCTTCTTCATAAATCACCTGTTGTTCATTATCATTTGCAGTTAAATCAAAGGTATAAAAGTCGAACAGCTTACTTTCAAGCCCACGATTTACCTGTATGATTTTTCCATCCTGATGTTTATATATCATGCGCAATGCATCATGATGTTCAACAATTTTCTCAAATACCCTTAGCAGGATTTCCTTATCAAATCCCTTTGGTCTATATAACATATATGACTGATTCCAATGATGCATATTCGTAAATTGCTGTTCAAAGAACCAATGCTGAATAGGTGTAAGTCCGATCTCACCTTCCACAATACCTTGCTCACTTTTTCTTTTACTATCCTTTATATAATGAACAAGTTGACTGATCGTTGGATACTTTAATAAATCCTTTGTTTCCAGCTTCAATTGATACGAATGTAAACGAGCAGCAACTTGTATTGCTTTAATAGAATCCCCGCCTAATGCATAGAAATTATCTTTAATACCGACTTTTTCAATACCCAATACATCCTGCCAGATAGTAACAAGAATTTCTTCGATTTCATTGCGCGGCGCTTCATAATCTACTCTCATTCCGAAAGTTAAATCAGGTTCTGGCAACTTCTTTCGATCAATCTTCCCATTTGATGTAAGCGGCATTTTGTCTAATTGAATAAAATAAGAAGGAATCATATACGTTGGTAGTTCTTTTAACGAAAATTGTCTTAATTGCTCTAACGTTATATTCTTTTCCGATACAAAATAGGCACACAAATACGGTTGTTCTTGATGATCTTTGTGCACACTTACTGCAGCTTCCCTAATATGCATATGCTTTAGAAAAACAGACTCAACCTCTTCTAGCTCAACCCGATGCCCCCTAATCTTTACCTGATTATCTATTCTCCCAAGATACTCAATGTTTCCATCAGGCAGCCATCTTGCCTGATCCCCTGTTCTATACAACTTTTCTCCTGGGACAAACGGGTTAGCGACGAATTTCTGGGCGGTTAATTCCGGACGCTTCCAGTATCCTCTTGCTAATCCTTCTCCGCCAATACACAATTCACCAGCTTCACCAACCGATTGTAGTTGAAGATTTTCATCGACAATATAAATTTGTGTATTTTGAATTGGTGCACCAATCGGAACTGAATGACCGTCTATTTCTTTAAGGGCCACCCACGTAGTCGCGCAAATAGTTGTTTCTGTAGGGCCATATGCGTTTATGTAAGTTACTTTGTCCTTCCACTTGTTTACTAAGGAAGGGGAAGTAGCCGAACCTGCTGTAACTAGCGTTTTTATGGAAAAAATGTTTTCTGGATTAAGATGGACTACATAAGTAGGTGGTAACGTAATGACTGTAATTTCCTGTTGATTAATGTATTGTTCAAACTTCACAAAATCATTAATTGTATCCTTCAGGATAATATACAGACTAGCCCCTGTTAATAAAGCCATAAACATCTCCCATACAGAAGCATCAAAAGAAATGCTGGCAAACTG
Source organism: Aneurinibacillus aneurinilyticus ATCC 12856 (assembly GCF_000466385.1). Taxonomy (GTDB): domain Bacteria; phylum Bacillota; class Bacilli; order Aneurinibacillales; family Aneurinibacillaceae; genus Aneurinibacillus; species Aneurinibacillus aneurinilyticus. The sequence continues at coordinate 6,165 of NZ_KE952755.1, read as the reverse complement.
GCCAATTCTATCTTTTTCAGTCACGTTAAGACTACTTTCAAAAAATACTTTTAGATTACTTATTCCTTTATGCTCCAGCATTGTACCTTTCGGGTTGCCTGTTGTGCCAGAAGTATAAATAACATAGGCAAGATCGGTCGATTTGCTTGGTACATACAGGTTTGTTCCTTCTCTAGCCTTGATCGTATCCTCTTCAAAAATTTCTATCTGTCCATTAAATTGAATATTATGAATTAAGTGGGCCAGATGCTTCTGAGTAAGCAGCATTTTTGCCTGACTATCATCAAGAATGTATTGAATTCTTTCCTTAGGATATTCAATATCTATCGGGACATATGCTCCGCCCGCTTTTAAAACAGCTAATATACCTACAAATAAATCAATAGATTTCTCCATCATAATTCCGACAAGGGTATCTTTTCCAATACCTTTTTCCGTAAATATTCTTGCTAGCTGATTCGCCTTCACATTAAGTTCGTGGTAGGTAAGCTGCTCATTTTCACATACAATTGCTACATTGTTTGGTCTTTTACTAACTTGCTCTTCAAATAATTGGTGGATCGTCTTATCACGCGGATATTCTGCTTTGGTGTTGTTCACAGCAAATGGGTATTGCTCTTTTTCTTCCAGGATACTTTTAGATTGGTTTAACATATATACCCCCTATAAAAAATAGTCATTTATATTTTAGGAGCTAATAGCAAATGTAATTGTTTACACATAAATTCAATCATTTCATGTTGGTTGTCATAAAGAAAAAAGTGGTCGCCCGGATACATACATACAGAGAATTCCTTCTTGGTTTGCTCCCTCCAGGCTTCTAACGATTGATAAGTAACACCTATATCATCCTTCCCTCCAAAAGCAGTAATTGGGCAATCAAGAGGCTCGTTGTTTTTGTACTGATATGATCCGCAAGCAGAAAAATCAGCCCGAAGCCTTGGAAGTAATATGCCCATCATCTCTGCATTTTGTAACACTATCTCAGGAGTTCCATTCAATAAGCGCAACTCTTGTATAAATTGATCATCAGGAAGTAGATGGTAGTCTTGTTTTGTACATGGGATTTGAGGTGCATGGCGTCCCGAAACAAACAGGTGAACCGGATTAACATTATTCTTCTGCCGTATTTTACGGGCCAGTTCAAAACTTATTAATGCTCCCATGCTATGTCCAAAAAAGGCAAACGGAATATTTATTAATGGTTGTATTTCCTCAGCTGCTATTTCTACTATCTGTTGCAAATCTGTTAGCGGATCTTCCATCCCTCTATTTTCTCTTCCAGGTAATTGAATTGAACAAATTTCAATTTCCTTCGGAAAAAAGTGGCTCCATTCATGAAAGACGGAAGCACCACCACCTGCATATGGAACACAGAATAGCCTAAGCTTTGCAGCTGGATTTAAATTAGCATTGACAAACCATTTATTTACTTGTGAAATAAATGTCACATTCACCTCTCCTTATTATTTATTTTTAATCTCTAATCCAAAAACCAATTTATGTAAAAGTGTATGTAAGAATAAATTACTTATGAAATGAATTTCGAGTGGATAATCGTAGTATGTTTAAATCTTGAGGCAGCCGTTTTTTATTTTACAAATAAAATAATAACACGATCTTTTAAAAGGAATTTTCACTGGTTGAATTGCATTGAGTGGAAGAAAAATCACCTAAATACATTATTTACCTTATTTGAGTTTAGCTTATTCCATTTTACATTTTTTTTCAATACAGTAATTAAAAGTTATTATTTTCAGAAAATGTAGAATCTAAAAACAGATTGCACAATTCTTCTACTTGCAATGTAGCAATAGACAAATCCATTGCAGAAGGGAACAAAGAACAACAGGAAAGCTTGTATCCCTCAATCAACTCTAGTTCATAAATCGTAACAGGTTCTTTTTTACCCTGTTTATAAATTACTGTTTGTATTTGTTTTTTATCAATCCAAAATGAATGAATGGGTATATGCATGCCCTTACCAATAGCTTTTATGTAACTCTCTTTAATCGTCCAAAGCTCAAAAAAAGAAGCAACCTGACTGTTTTGTTCTTTAGATAACAACCAGATATATTCATTCTCATGAAAAAATTGTTCTGCTATTTTAATATCTATCTCCGAAATGCGTTCAATATCAATACCAACAGGATAATTTGAAATTGCACATGCGACCCAGTCACCAGAATGTGAAATATTAAAATGAATACCGAAATCAACAAAAGGTTTTCCATATTCATTTTTCCGGAATGAAATTTTTTCATTCGGAATGTTTAGTATTTGTATTAAATATTTCCTAATAAGTAATTCTCCTAAAAGAGAGCGATAAGCATCTTTCACATTAACATACCGAAACAACGTCTGCTGTTTTTCCTTACTTACATTTGATATCAGGGAGTTAAACACATGTTCATCAATTTTGCTTGGAACTTTTATAAATAATATTTCTATCATTTTTTGTTTACCTATACCTTTGTAATATTTGCATAATATAAGCATCAGACTAATGTAACTATATAGGGCTTCTATAATATATTAATAAACCAAATATTATTGGTGCTTGTAAACCCTCAAGACAGCTTACCTATAATAAATCCTACATTTTTCCTTGTTTAATCAAATTCTTTCATGCTCTGATAGAACTGTATGCCCAGCGAGCAAATAACAAGGATGGATCATCAGTAGATGTAAGTGAACAATAAAGAAATAGCACAATAAAAAAAGGCTGTTCTTGTGAATAGGAAGCAGCCTTGAAATATCAATTTTATCGTTTTTTTCAAAATAACACCCTTCTTCCTAGGCAATAAGGGTCATCGGGTAACCCATTCAATCATATCCTCTGTCTCAAGAAAACATGGGCAATTTAAAAACCGGGTGTTATTCTCATAACCTCCTGTATCCCCGTTTGTGCTAGGATGCAGGCTCAGATAGATATGCTCTGGAGCAACGCCATTCCGAACTAATTTTTTCTCATACTTGCGGGCATCTCCCCATAAAAAGTAGCGAATACCCGCATTACTTTTTGTTATGTATTGCAGGAGTGCCTCAAAGAACTGCCTCCATATTTGCAGGTGGCTTCCTGATGCTTCAATTCCTCCTATTTGGCACGTATATGCCGTATTCAAAAAAAGTCCGCCTTTTTTCTCCCAATTATCAAACGCTTGATCAGGAGGGAGAACCGGGAATGTTCCGGATTGAATATCGGCCCGAACTTCAGCAATGCTTGCCGCTACATCCCGCTTCATATAAGTCTTGTGCATAAGTTTAATGATATTTTTCAGTGAACTATTCACTTTCTTGTCAAACCAGTTGCTTACCCCATTCACTTCAAAGCTTCGACCTGTTGCAACACCTTCTTGCGGATACGGATCTTTTCCTAAAATAATGACCTTCACATCCGCTAGATTAACAGTTGCAAATCGTAGGACTCGCTCCGGAGCCGGTGTAAATGACTGACCAATTATGTTTTGAATATTGGTTAATTCCTGCTGAATATGTGCCTGTTGAAAGAAAGCATCCCATGACGGATGAATTTGAATTGAAGTTAAAAAGATTGAGGACTGTGAATCAGCTGTTTGTTGTACCATATCGACAACTCCTTATATACATTGTTTAATTTTTTATCCCTTTTTTATTAAAGTTTGTACCTGCAAGCATCTACCGGGTGGTTTTTTCTACCTTGCGCCCAGGCTTCTTCATTTACTTTTATTGTACAGTGCCTCCTTTGTCAATTTTATCTTGCTTTTTTAATGCTGTATACACTACAGCTGCTTACATGTGTAAATACCGCTATTCTCAAACCCTGCTTAACATAAACTGATTACACTTGGCATTTTAATGCATCTCTTCTATTTCACAGTATTTTCTTGCAAACCATTCCTTCACAATTTCCCATAATTTCTTAATAATTTTCCCATAGTTTTTGTATATTATCGCTAGAGAAAACTCTAGGAGGAACCCTTGTATGCGAATAAACAAAAATTATGGACTTTTGGTCTTAATATTTGTCCTTGTACTTCTCATTATCGCTGGTCAAATTAGACCAGCAGTAGCTGAGTACGGGAACGGAGAGGAAATTAGTGAATCTGAATATAAGAAATACATACAATTGGTAAAAGCAATCGATCCAGCTACTGGAGCAGCTCTTGAAGCAGGCGATAAAGAAGCATTAACATATATTCTGCATTTTCAAATTATGAATCGCTATATCGCTAACCAAGTGAAAGAAACAGACGAAATAAAAAAAGAAGCAGAAAAGAGCTTTAGTCAGTTTGAAACAGCGCTGAAACAACAGTTCGGTACTGAGAAAAATACAGAGCAATACTATGCTGATAACCATGTAACAAAAGATGCAGTGAAGGCCTTTTTCTTGGATCAGGTAAAAATGATTTCCTACTTCTCAAAAGATATTCCGGATGACAAGAAAAAGAAAGAATATGAAGAAGGGAAAAAACAGGGTTTCTTTACACAGGCCGATGTACGCCATATCCTTATCAGTACAGAAGAACGTTCCAAAGAAGAAGCAAGGAAAACAACGGAGAGTCTTGTAAAACAACTGCGCTCTGGCGCAGATTTTGCCAAACTGGCAAAAGAAAATACGGATGATACAGGAAGTGCAGAAACAGGCGGATTGTATCAATACAATGAAGCACAGCCGCTTGGACAAACAGTGGAAGCGTATCGTGATGCGGCTATGACCCTTCCATTGAATGAAATTAGCGAACCGATTGAGACGGAATACGGATACCATATTATGCGGGTCGAAAAACGAAGCGAACAAACATATGATGAGGTGAAGAAGCAAATTGAGCGCGCGCTTGCCCTGGAAAAAGAAAACGATTTTTTCAATTCAAAGCTTCAGAAAATCATTACAAAGGAGAACATCCCTGCTTCCATGATAAAAAAACAGTCACAACAACCGAATTCCGAACAATTTATACCTAATCAAACAGTACCAGACGAGTAATCGTAGTATTCAAAGTAATAAAAGAGAATAATCCGGTACAAAATTCAGTTCATGTTCCAGAAAAAAGCAGGAATCAGCCAAATATGGCTAAATTCCTGCTTTTATTCACTTATATTATACGTATCAAAAAAATTTGTACTCTGATCAAGTGCTTAATGAGAGCATTGTAAAGGCTTATAGCTCCAGCGGTCATTTCATCTATCGCTTTCGTACCCAGTATTACAATTAGTGCTGTAAATTTAAAAGCATAGAATGGTTTTGAAGGCTTTTGGACCGCAGACGATATGCGACGACTTTCTTTTTGTATTTTTTAAATACATCAACGCGATCATTGTAACTGTATACAAAAAACCTAACATCGTTTTTGCCCCTCTTAGCATCAATGATCAATGGGGACCCACTGTTCTTTGGAGGAAAATCATATTGTTCTAAAAATATCGCTTCGTTAAAATGATTAACAACTTGAATTTTGTCTTCGCCTTCCAAGCGTTTCCCGTCGATGGTTACAGTGACAGTCTCTTCATTAAGTTTTGGATGCAATTCAAATTTGCTGAAAAACGAGCCTGCAACAGAGTTTGGAAGACACGTCACTAATAATTTAATAAAACCCATAAGAACTAGCGAAAGTATAAACCAGATTGTCATATTTTATCATTTCCTTTACATTCTAAAATAATATCATTACATAACTCATATTATCATAGTGCATTAGTTAATTTATGCACATTATTGTGAAACTTTATAAAGCTACCAGGAAGTGTAAACAGTAAACCAGGGTGCTCCCTCATGTCCATCAAGCCAAAATAATTCCATATCATAAAGTTACAAAAAAGGAAGCGAATGAATTCAAAGCACCCTGTATTATAAAACAATATTTTTTATCGCGACATTATGCTTTACAAAAACAGCCTAATTTTATTTGGAATACCGTTTCTTTATCGTTAACTTGATGGGCATGGTGCATGACCCCGACTTCGCCATCGAAACATAGACGAATAAACACCATTCTTTTTTAATAATAAAGATCATTTAAAAAAACACACGATCCAATTCACAAAGATATGACCCATCCACTTTTCAAATTTTGTTTGGAAATAGAAGGCTCACATTAGCAAGCATCATTAAGCAAAAAAGTCTTTCATTCATCATCCCCTCTTTTTTTTGTGGACCCCTGTCGCCGTAGCTGTCTAGGCCCTACA
>NZ_KE952754.1 GCF_000466385.1 Aneurinibacillus aneurinilyticus ATCC 12856 | reverse complement strand
ATTCGCAAGAAAAACTTTAATTTATAGAGGGAGGTAAAACTATGAGTATCGAAATCGTTCTAATTCCCTTAGCAATTGCATTAACAAAAGAGATTGCAGAAGGTATCTCAAACTATACAGATAATAACAGAAACGATCACGTTGTTATTGAAACCCGAATGAAAGATGAATCTCTCTTAAAACAAGCTCTAGGGGAGTGGAGTTGTTCATTTCGTCATGTAGAGACACTAGATTTTCTAGAATCCATTAATGAGAATGAAGTGACCTTTTTGCTTAATGAAGAAGGTTGCTATTCACTAGTTTTACCTGAATCAGCAGACAGAGGCGCATACATTGAATGGATTAATGATGTGGAGAAATCTTACACACATTACCTTCAGCAGAGCGTGTATCAAAATCTAATGGAAAAAGCAAAAAGACAGGGTATGATTTTAGAACAAGAGGAGGTATTAGAGGATAATTCTATACAGGTAACATATATATTAAACCGGTGAAAAGGGGGGATAGGGTTGTTAAAAGTTTACTCAAATAGAGGGAAGGCTTGGGAATTAGCGAATAGTTGGTGGATATTATTAACGATTGTGCCCTTTGGTCTAGTTAGTTTTGTGGCATTTTTGTACATAGGATCAAAAGTAAAAAATCAACGTTGGAGAATTTTTGGATTCATTTATCTAGCAGTACTTATTGTTGCTTTAATTACTACTGCAGCTGGAGTTGGAGCAATCATTGCTATTTCATTATGGACTGTTACAGTTATCCATGCTTTTAACATCCGTCCGGCCTATTTGGTTCAACTAGATGTGTTAAAGGCCAACGAAAAAGCGGTAGAAAATCAAGAAATTTCAAAACTTAGACAAGAAGCAGAAACGAAATTTGGTATAACGGGGGATAGAGGGACTCAACCACCACCATTAAAAAACACAAGTCAATTGGAAAAGAAATCCAATGTGCAGGTTACCTCATCTATCAAATCTGTTGTTCCAGAAGAAAAAGTAGTAGTGAAAATTGATATAAACTTAGCATCTGAATCAGAAATTGCTTCAATCCCAGAAATAGGGATTATTTTAGCAAAAAAAGTTATCATAAAACGCCAGGAGGTTGGGGGCTTTCAATCGTTTGAACAATTCTCTGAAATAATGGGGCTGAGGGAGCATACAATCGAGAAAATAAAAAAATATGTAGATTTTTCACAGGTGGAAAATAATAATAGCCACACTAAATCAGGAAGAGTCATCGATTTTTAATCGTTTATGATAACTATATTTTATATAAATGGGGTAAGTCAGGACAGAATTATTTTGTCTTGGCTTACCTTAGTTTCTATGTGCCAGTTGGACGAATTATATGGAATTTTTTATGCATATCGAGATCGAAAATATAAAGAAAAAAAGGAAGGGTACAAATGATTACATCTGTAAATCAAAATAGAACTAAAATATTGCTAGCTAATTTATTAAAAGCGCGTTTTCCTTATTTATACATATCGACTTGGGAGGAAGATCGTGTATTGTCAGTTATACGTTCTGTTGCCCAAGATATTGAATTGATTAAAACTCCAAGGGAAGTTTTAATATGGAGAATGACAACGGGTATTCTAGATAGTAAATGCCAACCAAAAGGAGAATGTAAAACACCTTTAAAAGCGTTAGAGTTCATTGAAAGGTACGACAAGCCTTGTATTGTTGTGTTACAAGACTTTCATGTGTACTTTGGTAGTCAGGGGAGGCTTCCTGATTTTCAAGTAATTCGTAAATTAAGGGATATGTTAACAAATATTAAACAAAGCCCGAGTCCAATTAATGTAATTTTCACGTCACCTTTTCTTATCCTTCCAGAGGATTTGCAAAAAGATATAACAATTGTTGATTTTGATTTACCCACATTTGAAGAAATTAAATCTGTATTAGATGAAATGATCAGCATTAATGAACAAAGTGGAAGAATTAAAATTTCACTAACCGTTGAAGAAAGGGAGCGGCTTGCAAAGGCAGCATTGGGTTTAACTCTTTCAGAAGCAGAGAATGCATTTGCACGTGCGATGGTTGAGGATGGTCGATTAGATATCAAAGATGTAGGGGTCATTTTAGAAGAGAAAGAACAAATTATTAAAAAGACCGGAATTCTTGAGTTCATTACGAGTGAATTAAGGATAGAAGATGTCGGTGGTTTAGAAAATTTAAAACGTTGGTTAACGAAGCGTAATAAATCCTGGTTAGACTCTGCAAGAAAATATGGTCTACCTGCACCAAAGGGTGTCCTTATTACAGGGGTTCCGGGTTGTGGGAAAAGTTTAATTAGTAAATCGATTAGCTCGATGTGGCAGCTACCACTTTTACGGTTAGATATGGGAAAGATTTTTAGTGGTATAGTTGGTAGCAGTGAAGAAAATATGAGGAAAGCGATTAAAACGGCAGAAGCTATTTCTCCCTCCATACTTTGGATTGATGAAATCGAAAAGGGGTTTAGTGGCATATCAAACGGTGGGGACAGTGGTACATCATCACGTATTTTCGGACAATTTTTAACATGGATGCAAGAAAAGACCAGTCCAGTATTTGTTATAGCTACAGCGAATAACATTTCGGGATTACCACCAGAATTAATGCGTAAAGGACGCTTTGATGAAATATTCTTTGTTGATCTTCCAACCACCCGTGAAAGAAAGGAAATTTTAAAAGTTCACATTAATAAACGCTTAAAAGATCCTGAGGTTATTGGTCAATTCCAATTAACAGATGAAATGTTAGAAAGTTTAGCAGTGAAATGTGAAGGATTTGTTGGAGCAGAGATTGAACAACTTATCATTGATGCATTATTCGAAGCTTATGCTGAAGAACGTTCGATTTTTCTAGAAGATTTCGAAAGGGCTATTGCTAATACAGTTCCACTATCCGTTACTCAAGCGGAACAAATAAGAGCTATTCGTGATTGGGCAAATATTCGTGCTGTTACAGCTACACCACAAGAAGATCGCGAAGATTACACAAAGGAGAGCGTTCCAGTGTCGAATACTAGATCGAATCCTGATAGTAGGGATAATATTGATGACATTCGTTTTAATCGGGGTGGAAGGACAATAGATTTCTAAGGAGTGAGTATATGAAACAGAAAATTCAATTACGCATTTTTCCTGATGGTCGTATACAAGCAGAAACAAAAGGGATAAAAGGAGAGAGATGTACAGATTATATTACAATCCTGGAAGAAATGCTTAATGCTCAAGCGGTTGAAGCTGAGTACACCAAAGAATTCTACGAAACAGAAGAGGTCAAAATTCAACAAATCCAACCAAATCGTTTGATGAATGAAATTAAATAGAGTATTAAAATTATTCAACTAAATTCATGCCCATACTGCTAACTAAACTTAACATGCTTCTTGTAGGGGAATATTGGTTTGCAGATAGGAGAGGTACGGGGAACCTTACCATAAGTAACTGCAAACCCAACGAAAAAAACACGATATGTTTATAAAAAAGGGGTCACCGTACATGCCCATCAACTTAAGTAATTAATTGTTCACCAAAACGGAAAAAATAGGCCGAATTTATCTTGGGATAAATTCGGCTTTTAATTGTTAGAAATTATATTTGGTCATTTTAAGATTTCCGATAGCCTAAAAAACATAAAAGATTAAATAATAGTAATCCTCCAGCAATGTACCATGAATATCGGAATGCTTGAATAAGCCCATCTGTTTCCATGTTGCCTTGTGAACTCATAAATGTTGCGGCAACTGCAGCACCAAATGCAATTGCAACGTTTTGTAACATACGTTGCACAGCTCCAAGCGTACCTTGTTTCTCTTCAGGTACAGATGTCATAACTGATGCAATATTAGCTGGCTGAAAAATTCCTCCTCCAATCCCATATAGAAGCAATAAACTCACCATTATATATGGTGACCAATGGGCTTGGATAAAGCTTAATCCAACAAATGCTATGAACATAACACATAAACCTATTTTCATAAGTAATTTTGGCCCAAAACGTTCCATGTATTTTCCTGCTATTCGCGAAAATATTACTAAACCAAGCGGAGCTGATAATGAAACAAACCCTGTTTGCCAAGGAGTTAATTGCGTAAATACTTGTAGGAAATAGGGTGGGATGATAAAAATAATTGCTGAGGCCACCCCAAAGCCTACTGTTGCAAATATAGGAACGATAAAGTTTGAATGCCGGAATAAATGTACATCTATAATAGGGTGTTTTACTTTGGATTCATGAATTATGAAAATACCTAATAAAATAATTGAAATCATGATATATCCCCACGTAGATATACTTTTCATTCCTACACTTGATCCATGCGATAAACCAAAAAGAAATAGCAAGGCGCTTAAAGTAAAGTATATATTTCCTAATACATCGATAGGTGATGGATGTATTTCTTCTTTTATAACTCGAGATACTTTGTAACAAGCCCATAATCCAATTAGGCATAATGGAATGTTAATCCAAAAAATCCATTGCCAACTCCCAAGTGAAATGAAAAATCCTCCAGCAGTGGGGCCTAAAATAGGCCCTAATCCTATCATTACTCCTAATGTACCTAATGCATGACTACGATTCTCAGGGGTGACAAGAGTTGTAATGAGAGCCGCAGATGTAGCTTGTAAAGCAGCGGCACCAATGCCCTGAATGGCTCGACATACAAGCAATTGCCACATTTCTTGAGATAAGCCGCATAATATAGAACTGAAAAGAAATATAACAAACCCCCACAAACATATTCGGATTCGGCCTATGCGATCACTAAGTTTTCCAAATAAAAGGATAGTGGCACTAAGTGCCATAACATATATAGTTACACTCCATGTCGTTATAGTTACTGTTGAATGAAATTCTTTTTCTAAAAATGGTAAAGCAATATTGATAATACCAGTATCTAAAGTTGATAAAAACATCCCGATACCAGCAGTCAGGATTACCATTTTTTCACTAAAAAGAGAAAGTGCTCGGTTTGCAACAATATTCGTATTATTCATCAAGTTACCACAACCTTTTTACTTAATCTAAGCTTGACGACAATGGGTCTTTCCAACTCTACCATTCTTAAGTATTGTAAAAACTGACCCGTATGAATGGCATCATGATAGGCAATTCTTAAAAGCATGTCACCCAAATATCGTTGATAGCCTATATCACTTCTATTGATAAGTCTCGATTCTAATTCCTCCGTTGATATGGATTCAACATATTCTATAAAATCAGAAAAATACGATTGCGATAACTCTATCTCTTTTTCAACAGAAGTGATTGGTTCTTCATCGTATGGGGTATGTATATCTGTCTTGATCGATCCGTTGTTCCTTAAGAGCATATGATAATGAAAACTTGCACTCCAAACATGACGAATCATCTCCCCAAAAGTCATTGCTTCTCCAAGAAAGCAAGCTATCAGGAAGTGACCTCCACAGTTTGAGAGAGCGCCTTCTTGTTTCCTTTAAATTTAATATACAAAGCTCAATTGCATTCATTATAAATTCCTCCTTGCTTGTGGATTCAAGATAATTGTATCAAATCGGTAATTAGGGTATCATCGAAATATGAATGTATATCCGAATTTCTCATATATAGCAAAACTAATTGCAGAACCTACAAGAGCAATAATTTTAGATTGTTTAATGAATGGTCAGGCTTTACCAGCTAGTGAATTAGCATATATGGCAAAAGTGTCACATCCAACAATCAGTTCCCATCTTTCTAAATTGGTCGAGGGTAATCTCCTTAATGTTGAACAACATGGTAGACATCGGTACTATAGACTTGCTAATCAAGAGGTAGCAGAAGTTCTTGAAAAATTAGGTACGATTGCACCAACTGCTCCAGTTCGCTCTTTGAGGCAGTCAAATCAACTAAAAAAAGTTCGCAATGCTCGAACGTGTTATGATCATCTTGCAGGGGAGCTTGGTGTAAAGATAGCTGAGGGACTAATTGATAGACAACTTCTAACTCTAGAAGATGGAGAATACGCTGTGACTGAGCAAGGGAAAAAGTGGTTTTTAAAGTTTGGGATTAATATTGAAAAGGCTAATACAAAAAGGAGGATATTCGCGAAAACTTGTCTTGATTGGAGTGAAAGACGTTACCATATTGCGGGTTGGTTAGGATCTGAAATAGCCAATCTTTTTTTTGAACAGGGATGGATTACAAAAGAAGAAAAAAGTCGAGCAGTCCATCTTACAAACAACGGTAAAAAGGCCTTGCAAGATCAATTAGGTATTGATATAAAGAAAAATGAAAATAAGTCTGTTTAATTTTATTAGTCCGTCAAGTGACGGGCTCTTTCATTTTAGGTTAAACAGACGAAGAAGAATCTTTGATAATTCTTGGGTGTCTTTTTGTATGGATCGAAACAGAAGAGAAAAATAATCTTTGATCATATATATGGCTTTATATTCACTTAGCTCTAGTTTCTTCTTCATAAGAAGTAACTTCCGCATCTGAAACATAATAGAGGAACAGAGTAGAATCGCAATCAATTGTCCATACAAATGGCATTCCAATCGTTCTCGTTTTATCTATATTGGGAGACCGACTTGCCCCCATTGTAAGTTATTTCAACCAATATTAGAAAATAGTCTGAACGAAAATAAAAAATATATATATTATTATAATACAGATACAGCAAATAAAAATGATAATACTAGAGATAAAAAAAGAGAATTATTAAAACAACTTAAAATAGAATTTGTACCAATTATTATTTGAATCAATTTCATAAATCTGGGGCCAGTAGCCACAAGGGTTTCTAAGCATGGAAAAAGGAGTACCTCCCTAAATCTCGAATAAGTTAAGCACGACCAAAACTTTAGAGATAGGATGGTGACTCCCTATGTCCATTATACGACAAGGAAGCTTGTTTTTCACGTTTGGTGACAAAATTAGGGACATGC
>NZ_KE952753.1 GCF_000466385.1 Aneurinibacillus aneurinilyticus ATCC 12856 | reverse complement strand
TCAACTTTAGTATCGTATTCGCTTTTTCACTTTCTGTGAAAATTGCTATTTTGCAAAACGCTCAAGTAAGAAAAAGAAGGGTATGGGCAAGCCCAAACGATTCACAACGTTGGGGAAGCATTCTAAGACAAAAGCAACGCGAGAATTAGAGAAGCAGGTAGAAGAAGCTCTTTGTAAGATTGAGGAACGGAAATACTAAAGCTCTAATCGTCATTTTGTGAAAATCACATAAAGAAAAATTGGAATCTATGGTCGAGAATTAGATGGAACCGTGCATGTTTGAATACAACATGTGCGATTCTTGCTGTTATTTGCGAATGATTGTAATATCACATGGGGTTTAGGGTACACTACCGTTGGAATCATATTGTAATAAAACGTGATGCGAAAGGTGATGTACCATGAAACGAAAATCAAAGTTGTATCTGATTGTAGTAAGCACTTTAGCTTTACTTTCGAGCTATAGTGTGGATGTTTTTGCAACACCAGAAGTAAATGACCCTCCAAAAATATCTCAACAAAATTCCACACAATCGTTTAAAGTCCCAATCTCAAAAAGTACAGAACAATGGTCTGTTACGATGGGAAAGGCTATATATGACCAACCTAATATGGCGAAATCGAAACCTGGTGTTGCTGATATGTATAGCATAACAATTAAGAACAGTGGGGTTACTGCTTATAATGTTAGACTTGAAGCTTATAGAAATGAACCCAATTCTCAAACCAAACTCCAGCTATTTTCACACCAAATTGCAGATAGATTTAATAGTGGAAAGGATTGGTTAGTACATAAAAATCTACCCATATCAGTTAAAGCTGAAGAACTAGAAATTGTTGTGTATTGGGAGTTAGAACAAGACCAAGATAAAACGGTACAGGGCAAAAAAGTGGCAAGAACATGGAAGCAATCCTTTGTGTTTAATCCGAATAAAGAATAGTAATAGCCCTGCGTTTGCAGGGTTTTTGTGTATAAAATTCTGTAAAATCATCAATGTCTTATTTTTACAAGAAGGTATCTGTAAATTTTACACAGTTCTTATTTGTTGATAGCCGTAGTAACGAAAATACAAAACACAATGATTGTGTTGCAAAACGAGCATAAGAATCCAATGTTATGAATAAGAACACACATCTGACAATGAAAGTGATGATGATTTTTACTAACTTCGTTTGTCTTTGAAATGAAAGATACTTATAATAATTTACGGTTGTAAAAAATATGTATTTAAGAATTTCCACAAATGTTAAGGGATGTGTGTTGAATGAAAGAGTTTTATCACTCTAAAAAGAAGAAAATCCGGGGTTGGAAGAGGCATAAGAGGAAGATAGAAATATGGAGACAAAATGTAATCGACTTAGATATGGATTACATACGAGAGTATCAAAGAGATTATGCAAAGTTATGGATTCATCCTTTTTATTCGTTAGTCCGAACAAATCCACCCAATTGGTATAATCGTTTATTATTAAGCGAAATGATTGATGTATATTTAAATTGGTATGAAAAAATGGCTAAAGAAGCTGAGGATTTTTATTTGAAAATTTGGTTATATGAACCTGACTTTATAAGCTCCCAAATTGTTGTTTCGTACAAAGACTGTATCAACACTTACAATAATACCTTTGACAAAAACACTATTAAAAAGACATTTCCATTTCATAAATATGAATCATTAAAGGATAAATTAGCTTTTTTTGATTGGGAAGCTCACATTGATGCCGAAAAGTATTGGGAAGAGGAACTGAAGGAAGATATAGAATCGGGGTTTAGAACAGATACCGAGGTAAATGAGATAATAAGTAAATCTTATGAAACCGAAAAAGTTAAACTCAGCTATGGAAATGACGTTCTATATAAGGTGAATATTGGGGAGGTTTGGGTGGGAACACTAAAAAAAGGAAATCACCCTAAATAGGGATGTTCCCTTTCTTTGATTTAAAAATCAATATTGTAATTTAACAGAGCCATTCTTTATGAACTCCCACGAACAGCACTATCATAACCTTTTGAGTTAATCACTGAAATCTTTAAACAGAGAATCTAATTCTTTAGCATCATAAAAATTCCCATCACTCATGAACTTTTCAATTTCTACTGTACCATCTTCCATAAATTCTATTTCCCATCGTTGAGCAGGAACAGCTACTTCAACCATGATGCTGTCATTTCTCACTTTGCTTAGCCTATAAAATATAGTGTTATCCTCTAATTTATTAAGAAAACCGATGAACTCTTTTAGACTAATCAAATCTCCACCCCATATTTGATATTATTCTAAAATATGTAACCGTGTTTTAGGGACAATGATAAATTTATCAGAATCCACTTGGTCTCTATTTTTATTTGTGACACTTCTAGTTGTAGATCGTCCTTGAACTAAGTCTCCAGTGTAATGTGGATTTTCAAGAATTAGCCTTACTATGTGAACCATGCCACTTATCACTAGCATTTTTCTTACCAGCAACTGGTCCAGGTGTAGGGAATCCTTCTTCATACAATTCCCTTGCAATGTGATCAAAGCCCTTACCTGAAAGATAGTCCCTAAAGACACGTCTAACGATGTTTGGTGTTTCATCAGGGCTTATCCGAAGTTTCCTATCTTCTAAAATGTAACCATAAGGAGGATTGGATCCTTTGAATAATCCCTTTTGCGCACTGCTCCTTAAGGCTGCTTTGACTCGCTTACTTGTCCTTTGTGATTCCTGTTCATACATCCAGGCATAAATACCAAACATTTGCCCATTACCTTTTAATGTGTTTATGGCATTATCTAAGGTAATGATATGGATCTTGCTTTGTTCAGCACTATCACGAATCTCATAGGATAGGCGACCATTACGTGCCAAACGTGAAAGTTCTTTAGCCAGTATCACATCGAATTTCTTTGCTCTTGCATCCGCTATTAATTGTTGTAACTGTGGACGCTTTTCTGTTGTTCCGCTTTCCACATCAACATAAAAGTTATGGATATCCCAACCTCGATCAGAAATATATCTAATGAAAAGATCCTTTTGATTTCCAAGTGAGGCTTTCTGTTCTTCTTTATCTGTTGAAACTCTTACATATACTGCACATCTCATACTACATCTTTCCTTTCTACATGAGATGTAGTAGTGTTCACCTTATTTTGAGAATAGTAAATGCTAATTAAACTGTCAATCTTCTCATTGACCATGGATTTTAAAGTATCTTGAAGTGTAATGTTTGTATCTTCTTTGAAAATTCACTCGATATTCATTGATGATTCCCCCAAATATTATTTGAGGTCTAGACCCTTGTTTCTTCCACCTTATGGATAATCAACAGGCGTGGGTTTGTTTATTCCTTTGAGTAGAATTCACACTTAATGGATTGTGACAAGACAATAATTATGGGATGATTCTTATGGAATTAACAAAGACACAGCGGCAGGTTTTAACTTCCCTCCGAAAGAAGTCTCCCACTT
>NZ_KE952752.1 GCF_000466385.1 Aneurinibacillus aneurinilyticus ATCC 12856 | reverse complement strand
GATTCGGTAGAATCTAAGTGGTGGGTAGTTGACAGGAGTTCTTTCTATCATCGTTTCTATTGATTAACGCAGATTACTTCTGTGCATGGTCAAAAATGTGGCCAAACACAAAACCGGCCTAGTCACCGGGCCTTTTTCAGCTCACCCGCTTTTCATTCACTGGTCGCATTGCCAGTACGTTCTCAACAAAGAAATATCGTGTCGCTCTCCGCATGAAGCAGTACGCCCGAATCCTTCCATCCTTTACTGACAGTAACCGTATCTTCCGTTGACTCAGTTCTCCGTCCCGATTCAAATAAATAACCTCAACAGTACGGCCTAGATAAGTAAATAAATTCATCATACATTTTCCTCTTCACTATGCAAAATAGTAAGTGCCTATGGCTTGCTTGGACTACGCATAATTAATTCTTTATTTTCCAAACGTGCTAAGTAACTGTATACTGTAGAACTAGAAGCCAAACTAACTGCCTCTCCACTTTCCCGGAGCGTTGGAGGGGAATCTTTTTCTTTGACTTCTTTCTTGATAAAATCAAAAATTGCCTGTTGTCTTTTTGGAAGCTGATTCATCCCTTTTATCCTCCTCCAACAAGAACGTATATTCTTATTTTAGATTATACAAGAACATTAGTTCTTATTCTATATGTCGATTAAAAAATTTTTTTAGCATTATGTAATTACTTCGAAATTAGGCAAGAATGGATGAAAACTGGATGAAAGTGCCCTTTTTAACCTGTAGAAAATAAAAAATCCCCTGCTCATTCCATGTTGGGAACGAACAAGGGATCATACCTTACAACCTACATACATCAAATCACCTCTCTATTTATTTGGCTGTTTATATTTGCGAAAAGTCGAGGGATATGACCGATATTACTTTTCGATCTTAGCATTAATACATAAGCCGCCCCGTCTTTTTTCTAATATCCTATAAGTTTTTCCAAATTTTTTCATAAGCTAATCGAGCAGCTTTATTTTCATTTTCAAACCACTTAACTACAGATTTAAATAACTTTAACATTTTACATTACCTCCACTCGTTATTTATTATTGACTTTTATTTGTTCTGCCCACGCCTGAGCAGCGTTTATTCTTGCCTCAAAGACATTACTATGTTTTTTCTCTGTTGATTTTTCTATTGATGGTGTCACCATAATATCTGCCACTTTAGGCGCTAATGCGATTACACTCCATAAAATAGAAATACAGAGTAATGCCTGTAGGATACCTTTCGTTTCTGGTTTCCTAACTTGAACTGCATTCATTTTTGTATTACCTCCGTATATGTACTATACCTTTATTATCGCTTTTCTAATGCCTTTCTACAAAGTCGATATACCTTCATGAAAGCGACAATCATTGATAATGAAAGGGAATGAAAACGAATGTCATAACGTTTAATCTCATGATTTCGCCGTTTTCCTCCTTGTTGCTCATTTGTTTCTTTTCAAAATAACTAGATGTGCTTGGGCAGGCCGGGAAAAGTTCATAAAAAAGGGCACTCCCCCCTAATAGGCAGAATAATATACTCAAAAGAAAATTCAATGCTTATAATCAACACCCTTGGCGCCACAAAGCGGCCGTGTACCTTCTTTCTTCCACCTTATAGATAATCAATAAGTGTGATATAAAACTTTATCCTTCACCAAAAATATGAAGTTCAATCATGATAAAGGCAGAAAAAATTAGCAAATTTTATGAATGAATTATATACAAATTATTCAATTTTATGTTATTAATTTAAATACATACTTATAATATGAAAATCTAAGGAGATGCCATGAGAAGACACTACACCTCCGAATTTAAACAAAACGTGATCAAAGATGCTTTAAAAACAGGAGTGTTCGCTAAAGTAGCAAGGAAGTACGCATTAAATGCCGCTACTGTTTCTCGTTGGGTGCGTGAATATAAACAAAGAGAAGCATAACTCCAGCGTATACGGCTAACCTTATGATTTATCTTTAACATGTAACAAAAGGGCCGCTCCCTTTGAAGTGGCCCCATAAAGTTAGACAGGTTATTCGTTAGACGGCTTGTTGGGTATGGGCTCCGCATTGTACCAGGCTCATACCTTCTAATTTCGCCTTGATTCGTCTGTAATTATAGTATTCGGTATATTTTGTTCGTTCCTGCTTAAAATGTTTTACACTTTCAAATTTTGCGTAATTCCAGCTTGGATGATTACGCAGATAAAAAAAGGCGATGCAGAGCATCAAACAATCACTTTAGCTCATTAAAGGTGGTCAAAATGTGGTCAAAACCCTCTATGTAATTAGACACAAAAAGAAAAACCCCTTATATATCAAGGGGTCTTAGGGATGCATTTCCTCACATTGTGAGCAGTAGCCGTAAATTTCAAATTTATGCCCTGTAATTGTAAACCCGTCAGGTTCGCCGAACATTCCGTCCAGTGGACAAGACTTAATATGGCGTGTTTTGCCGCAGGACAAGCAAATCAGGTGGTGATGATGATCTTCAGTGGAACAGCGGAACCGATATTTCCGCTCGCCTCCCAACTCCGTCACCTCAAGAATATCCAGGTCGGTAAACAACGTCAGGTTCCGGTACACTGTATCAAAACTCAACGCCGGATACTCCTTCTGCATATACTCTAACATATCACGGGCCGATAAATAACGCTTTTCCTTAGCAAAGATGCGAATCATCTCTTCTCGTTTGCCTGTATACTTATATCCGTGCTCCTTGAGCACCTGCAGAGCCTGCTCTGCGGTCATAACTTTCACCGCCTTTTTAGTTCAAAGAATTACGTAGCCGTTTGCCGGCCAGTACACATACGAGCAACAGAACGGCGACCAGTACAATCGTTCCGCCTGAAGCCAAATCGAACGTATATGCAATCATCAGTCCGCTCAATACGGATACCTCTCCAAAAATAATAGCATAAACAAATGTCTGTCGAAAGCTATTGGCTACTTGAAGCGCCGCAGCAACCGGCAGTGTAATCAATGCGGAGACCAGCAGAATACCCACTACTTGCATGGAGATACTAATAACGAGTGCCACCAGTACGCTGAATATAACATTAATCAAGTTACGCGGCACGCCAGAAATGCGTGCGCCTTCTTCATCAAACGATAAATACAGCAATTCTTTATAAAATATCCAAACAATCGCAATGACGATTAGACTCGCAATAATTACGCGCCATAAGTCTTCCTCCGTCACCGACAATAAACTGCCGAACAAATACCCGAATAAATCCACATTAAATCCGTTCGCAAGACTAATCAGCACTACACCAAGCCCGATACCCGCAGAGAGAATAATCGGAATGGCCAGCTCCTGGTAAAACTTATACGCCTGGCGCAGCCTATCTACCATAAATGCGCCGCCGACCGAGAATACCATACCCGTATAGACCGGACTAACGTTCTGAAAGAACGGAACAGACTGTGCCAGCAGAAGACCTGCCGCTACACCTGACAACGTAATATGCGACAGTGCGTCAGCAATTAATGACATCCGCCGCACCACCAGGAATACACCGATAAGCGGTGCCACGAAGCCGATAATCAGCCCGGAAAACAGCGCATGCTGCATAAATGTATAATTCATAACCGCTTCTATCATTGTCTGTTTAAATCCCTTCTAATGGTCATGATGCAAGACATGTACATCATGTCCGTATGACCCCAGCAAAATTTCGGGGCGCATCCGCTCAAACTCTTCCGCTCTTCCATGAAAATGAAGCTTACGATTCAGGCAAGCAATAGAATGCATCTTCGTACTAACTGCCCCCAAATCATGGGAGACCAACACAATCGAGATGCGCCGCTCTTCATTCAGTTGCTTCAGCAGCTCATAGAACTGGGCTTCTGATTGCGCATCCACGCCAACAGTCGGCTCATCAAGAATAAGGACATCCGGATCACTGACCAGTGCCCGGGCGATAAATACGCGCTGCTGCTGCCCTCCAGAAAGACGGCCAATATTCCGATTTTCGAATTCCCCCATGCCTACTATCGCAATCGCTTCCCGAACCCGCTCCTTTTCCCTTTTGCCAGGACGACGGAACAGGCCAATTTTTGATGTTAATCCCATCATTACAACCTCAAATACAGTAGCTGGAAAACCGGTATTGAAACTGTTCGCTTTTTGCGAGACGTAGCCGATGCGCGGCCAGTCGCCAAACTTGTTTAACGGCTTTCCAAACCAGGAAACATTCCCTTTCTGCATCGGCAACGCGCCGAGAATAATTTTAAGCAAAGTGGACTTGCCTGACCCGTTAGGTCCGACAAGCCCCAGCATCTCGCCCTGATGCAACTGCAAGGAGACATCCTCAAGCACATGTTTGTTCCCGTAGCGGTACGAAACATGCTGTACGTCTAAAATGATGTCGTTCACTGTACTTCCAACACCTTCTTCAATGTAGTAAGGTTCTCTTTCATTATATCGGTATATGTTTTACCGGCGTTGAATTGTTCTTTCGTCAAGTTCTCCAGCGTATACAGTGTCACGGCTTCCGCCCCCGCTTCCCGCTGAACTGTTTTGGCAACCTTGTTCTCCACCAGTTCTTCAAACGCTACATATTTAATATTATGCTCTTTAAGCGTATCGATCAAATGTTTTAGTTGCTGCTGCTTCGGTTCTTCCGAAGGGGTCAGTCCGGATACAGACAATTGTTCCAATCCGTAGTGCTCCGCCATGTACGTGAACGCCTTATGGGAGACAACGAATTCTTTCTTTTTTGCTTTCGCTATCGCATCTTTATATTCCTTGTCAAGTGCATCCAACTGCTGGGCCAGCTTATTATAGTTCGCTTCATATTCGGCTTTGTGTGCCGGATCGACATCAGTCAGCCCTTTTTGAATGTTCGCTGCCTGTTGCTTAGCAAGCTGAGGATTCAACCAAACATGCGGATCATATTTGCCATGGCTATGCCCTTCATGTTCTTCGTGTGCTTCGCCGTTCTTATGAGCATGTTCCTCCTCATGCTTATCGGATTCCACTAGCTGTAACCCCCGGCTTGCATCCACTACTTTTGTTTTTTGAACATCCAGATTTTTTGTCATGTTGTCAATCCATGCCTCGTATCCGGCTCCATTATAAATAAACAGCCTAGCTTCATTCACTTTTCCGATATCTTTAGCGGACGGTTCATAATCGTGTGCTTCAGCACCTGGCGGCAGAAGATTGCTGACCTTTACATGTTCCCCTCCAATCGTGCGCACAAAATCATACAATGGAAACAGTGTCGTATACACTTTGATTTTCTGGCTGCCATCTGTAATCTGCTTTTGGTCTATTGTCTCCTTCTGTCCGCAGCCAGCTAAAAAAATAGAAAATACGATACTTATTGTAAGCAATCCATATAAAATTTTATAATATCCTTTCACGCTCTTTTTCCCTCCCTCACAAATAATATCGTTTCCGATTTATCGAAAATTAGTATAACGGAATGATACCGATTTGTAAACAAAAAAAGAGCTGCCGGAAAAAGGCAACCCTTCTACTACGTTTTTCTATCTTCTTTTAAAAATCTTTCCTGACCCTCCCACCTTTACCTTCGGAGGAGAATTGTTCTTAGGACGCGAAAATATCGAATCCTTCGGTTTCACTTTAGTTCTCTGCTTATCATACGACGATCCGTCGTCAGAGGAACGAATAATCTTTCCCCTTTTTTCATTTGATGCAGATGTGTCTGTATCACTTTTCTTGATAATACTGCCACCAGAGCCGACTGATGATCTCTTACTATCCGAGGAAGACGAAGAGCTATCACCACGCTTAATAATGGACCCTGTTCCTTCAGTCGTAATAGGCGGAAGATTTTTCTTCTCCTTAGCGGTAGGCGTGTGATATTCCGTTTTTGGCTTATAAATATCCTTATCCGCGTAGCCACGATATGAACCACCGGATCGTTTATGTGAATCAAACAAGTCATTCAATATACTGGCAAGAATATATCCTTCTAAAAATGACGGATTATAATTTTGCCGGACAAACTCCAGATTGCTTACTTCGATTAACGTATCTTCCGGCTTCTTCGGATCTTTTTGCAGATTATACCACTCATCTGAATAGACGAGGAACATCTGATCGTTATCTTCTTTGGAGATTTCCTTAGGCTTTTTCTGTTCACTAAGCTCTTTTGCGACCTGGGGAACGGTTTTATTTTCAGCGCAATACACACGTGATTGCTGCTTGCCATCCTGTGTTACGGACTCCAGCGGATAAGATGAGCCCATTGCCTGACTCGTACATCCGGCTAAAGTCGAAGCGACCAACACAACCGCCAGGGTCGTCTTGATTATTGTAAACAGCCGTTTTACCATCGTTTTCCCCCCTATGTTGCCCGCATGACCTGTACATCGGCAGGGATAACCGATTCTCCTTCATACATCATCATGCGGCCATCTTGCCATTCGATTCTCAATAGCTTGCGGTCATCCGATTGAAAATCCCAGACGTATTGTTCACCTGCCATTGAGAAGGGAGTATTACCTATCGTGAGTACCTGTCCCGAATATTGTTCCTCCAGATGATATACCACATCCTCCATTTCAATGGTAGTGGGAATTTCATCAAAAGAATCAAGACGGCCATCAATCGCCGTATACAATTCATGCTGAACCTGTTCTCGCTTCTCGATTTTCAGGTAGGCGAGATCATTTCCGTCCTGCAATGTCAAAAAGACGGCCCTGCGTTGCGGATAATATGTTCTTCCAATTACCTGATAAGTTACAAGCGATACATCAACAATATCTCCCGGCTCCAAATCCAGGACACTCTTCTCCGGTGCAGGAGCCTCGGGTTTTTTTATAATATTCTTAATGCGTTTATATAAACTCACAGACATACTCCTTTCTCATCATCATTACAAGCAGGCCGCCAGTATGAGAGCACCTACGATATGCAGGGAGCCCGCTAACAAGGCATAGGCGACTTTCCCCTCTTTGGCTCCCTGGTCCAAATCAAGCTGGACTGTTTTCTTCAGCAGCCATTCTACAAGCAGCTCAAGTACAAACAGAATAAAGAAAGAGACGACAGAAGCCAATAATGCCTGCCATAAATCGTTAGCCTTGGAAATGGATTGAGATAAAATATAGCCCTGGGCAAATAATTTCATAATAAAACGGGTCGTTACTGCTACATTTCCATTTCTCATCTCTGTCAAATCTTTATATTTTGTAAAAAGGGAGTCGATCCACATCAGTAAAAAAAGCAGTACGGCACCAGCCGCGGTCCATACAAGCATAGCGATTACATTCATCAACGTCACTGCTTTCTCTCCTTACCTTACAATGTATTTATTCCGGTCCACCGGACGGAAAGGCCCTACTTCAAGTACGCTGCGCGGGAAATAACTGCCCCTGAGACCCTGATAAGTAAACCTAACCAGCAACGGAGAATGAAGAAATCCTCCACTGATAAAAATTTTACTTTATAAGAAGACGAAGTACACCCCTGCCTGAACATAAGTCGGAGTGTACTTCAAATACTAACCATCAGCGGGAAGATGAAGAATCTCCCTGCTGATTGATGGAAGTTTTACTTTACTGTTTTTGATGTTTCTTCATTAACGCTGCCAGTTCATCTTCAACGTCCTGATCTTTATCTAAGGCCGCGAATTCATCGTCAAGCGACTTTTCCTTGGCTGAAAGCTCATTGGAAGCTTCTGCTCTTGATTCCATCTCCAGCACTTTCTCTTCCATCCGCTTCAGACCCGCTTTAGCTGTATCGGTACCGAATCCGGCCATCGCTTTATTGATTTGCGTCTGTGCTTTTGCTGCATTAGCACGGGCAACTAGCGTTTCCCGTTTGTTTTTCATTTCATTTACTTGCTTCTGCATTTCTGAAAGTTTGCTGCGAAGCTGTTCGGCAGCGGCTTTATTCTGCTCATACGCTGTCTTGTATTCTTCGGCTTTTTGATCTGCTACCTTCTTGTCTTCCAATGCACGGCGGGCCAGATCAATTTTATCTGCCTGTACCGCCTTTTCTGCTTGTTCTGTACGCTTTTGTACAAGCGCAGCCTGCTCTTCATACAGGATTTTAAACTTCTTCTCAATGGCAATTTGAGCTGCAACCGCTTTTTCCGCCTCTTCCACATCTGTTACCATATCACGAATATATTGATCCAGTAACTTTACAGGATCCTCAGCTTTCTCAACCAGGGCATAAATATTGGATAAAGTAAGATCTCGTAGTCGCTTGAACAATGACATTTGTACTTCCTCCTTGAATAAAGCTAATTTTTTTCTAGCTACCATTATATACGGAAAACTGTGATAAGAAGTTTCTTTAACAAAACAAATTATTTGTTCCCGTCTAACGGGCAGCAGGATGTTCCAGAGGGTAACTGTCCCTAAGAATCTGATACGTATAGCAAACCATCAGCGGAATCACAAAGCTTACTGCTTTGTATCCAAAATCGAACGGATGCACCGCCCTCCGGGTTATTCCCCACAGTAATGTCTCCACCATGCTTTTGAATTAATGTATGGCACGTATACAAGCCAAGCCCAGCATGTCCTTTTTCTACAGAACGGGAAGAGTCACCTTTATAAAATTTATTGAATACCATTCGCATATCCTGCGACGTAAATCCGGGTCCTGAGTCTGTGATTTCAAAATCGACTCTTTCCTCGCTAATTCTTACTTTCCATTGAATTTTACCGTATTCGGGAGTAAAACGAATGCTGTTAGCCATTATATTATCCAACACCTGTCCAAGCCTGTGAGTGTCAAGGCACATTTTCTTCGAAGAAGGCCGCACATCTTCACATGTGTAAGACAGAACAATTTCTTTCCGACTGCACAAAAGGGCGTACTCCTCCGTTTTCTGTTTGATGAAAGATACAATATCAACCCATTCAGGCAATAAGGAAAAATCAGGATGTTCAATTTCTGAAAGACCTGTCATTTCCTCCAGCAATCGGATAGAGCGTCCAGTATTTTGTAGAATCGTATCTACATATTTGTGTAATCGTTCCAAACGAACCGTTTCACTGTCACGCAGGTTTTCAGCATGTCCCTGAATAATGGTTAGCGGTGTCCGTAAATCATGTGCAATAGCGGCAACCATCTCTCTGCGGACCTGTTCTGAACGCCACTCCCGCTCCAGGGAGTCATACAAGGCTTTCCGCATCTCTTCAAAAGCATCTCCCAGTTCCTTTAATTCCTTAGCTCCTTTTATCTCTTCCATTTCAAAGTCAAGATCCCGCCGTTTAATACGATGCGCTCCTTCGATAAGCTTGGCTATCGGCGGTTTGATTTTACGGCTGAACACTTGGCCGAAGAAGAACGTAAATATTGTCAAATAAATTAATGGCATCGCCATATTCACAACAATAAATAAGGCCATAAACAACTGCTTATCGGGATTGGAAGCCAGTAAATTCAGCTCGTATCGCAAAAGAATGGCTCCCTGCACTTCTTGCTCCCGGTTTATGATAGGAACGTACTGAATAAACTTTCCGCTTTTCCCACTTGTAGTATTTATCCTGCGAAGCAATTCCTCCCGGTTATTTACGATTCGCTCCGTACTCGTACCGTATCGTACATCACCAGATTTTCCTATCACTTGATAATCGATTCCTTCCACAGGGATGACTTTCTCCAGGGCTGGTCGGGCAGCCGGGTTAAGCAACGCTTCATTATTCTTACGCACATACGATAAAATCGCTGGAATCTGCTGCTCATAATAATTGGCCGGTGCCGGAAATCCCCCAGGAGCCTTAGATATATATAATATGCTGAGACCCCAGGTCAAAAGCGTAGCACCGATCGTACAGACAAGAATCAGGATAGATGTATACATAAACTGATGGCGCAGAGAAAGTCTATCAAACCAGCGAGACGTGTTTATACTCTTACCCATTTGTATCCAATTCCCCATACTGTAGCGATGGGATTGCATTTAGAGTTGTAGCTTACCAGCTTTGCCCGAATATTCTTCACATGCTCAGTAACAGTTTGTGAATTCCCCTCCGCATCATATCCCCATACCTTCTCATAAATTTGTTCACGTGAGAACACACGGTCCGGATGGAGGGCAAGTAGTTGAACAATCTCAAACTCACGAACGGTAACAGGAACAGATTGTCCACGATACAATAGCCGGTAACTGTTCAAATCAACGGAGATGTCTCCATAATGCAGCACAACCAGTGATGCTTTTGCTCCGGCTCTTTGTTCGCGACGCAAATGGGCGGCCAGACGCGCCTTCAATTCGCGCATGCTAAACGGCTTAACGATGTAGTCGTCTCCGCCAACAGCCAACCCTTGAATACGATCCGACTCTGCATAACGGGCACTCAGGAAAATAATCGGACAGCTCACCATCTCTCGTACTGCGCGACATACCTCAAAACCATCGGGTCCCGGCATCATAATATCTAGAATGATGAGTTCAGGCTTATGTACAAGCTGCTTAAACACTTCATTGCCGTTATTAGCAACAAGCACCTCGTACCCCTCATCCTCCAGGGCATCTTGAATAAATTCAACAATTGATGCTTCATCATCAGCAAGCAAAATCTTCCCTTTCAACTACGATGCCTCCTTCTACCTTTCAATTAATTCATCCAATCCCTACGTCGCCATATCCAAAGCGTCATTACATATCCCATGATAGCACACACCAGAGCTATCCAATACATCTCCGATCCTTTAACCCCACCGATCAGTTGAAAAATGGAGTCGGATGGGCCAAGAAAAAAAAGGAAATGGGATGATACATACAAACTTCCGATTAAAAGCCCGACAATTGCCGAATAGGAAAGAATCGGATGAGGCAGTACCGTACTAACAAAGCACCCCACTCCTAGTACAGCAAGCAGCACAATATAAGCAATACTATAAAAACGAACGCTAAAAATAAAGGCACCGACCGCGGTGTACGTATCTGTATTCAAAAATGCGACGGTCTCGGCATAGGGCATGGCCAGCTTCGCAAATAACGTACCGACTATAAGCATCGAGAGTACTATACCCAGAAGAAGCAGAGCCAGAACAAGCCATTTCGCCATAACGAGACGGGTATATGCGATCGGACGAAGAAGTACCATGCGCAAAGCGCCTGAAGTATTCTCTGCGTTAAAGCTATCTACAACAAGCATAGGAATAAGCACAAGATGTAAGTACAGCGCCAGCTCCCTTAGCAAAAAAGGCGCAGTATTCAATGAATTAAGATGAACAACATGGTTTGGATCATAGAAGCTCCTCCGTCCAGTCATCCCCCATAGAAAGTAGCACTCAAACAACAGTAGAAATACGAACACAAGCAACGTATATTTCGTTTTTTTTCGTCCCCACATGCGTTCCCATTCGCTCTTCATTAATGCCAGCATGACTTACTCCCCCTATATCCAGCGATCTTTTCGAGTAAATAAAACATACGCCGCTCCACCAAAAACAAATAAATAAAAGCAAAGCACTCCCACAATCCAGCCGACGTATCTTGGTTGCTCAGCAAGCATAAAAACAATGCCTTGCCATTGAATCATCGGTATCGAACTAAAAAAAATCTTCATATATACCTCATTGCCAAACAGCGGCTGAAAATAACTACAAACATAAGGATACATGAGAGAAAACAAATAAAAACCTAGACCCACACCAATCGTCGTAGTAGTCGTATGACCCGCCACAGAAATAAGCAGCATAACACAAACAAAGGCAAGCAAGCTTAGAAAACCTAGACCGTAAAAAGCCAGATTGTAAACAAGACCGCCCCACATATCTACCATTTCACTCCGATAAAACAACGGGAATCTCTCTGCATGCGGAAACATAAAAAATCCGGCTACATAGCTACATACAAAGTAAAAGCACGTAAACAAAAACAACAATCCTGTAAGTACCGCTCCCTTGGCCCAAAATAGCTTACTAAACGTATAGGCACGCAGCATTACCATGCGCAGCTGACCGCTGCGGTATTCGTCAGTAACGATTAATGCAGCAAGAATAATAACCATAAAATTAAATACCGTCATAAGCATTTCCTCAAAGCTAAGTATGCTGAAATTGCCGAACACACTGTATTGAGGAAGCGCAGAGCTTGTTTGTTCATTAGCCTTCTGAAAATAGCTGCCTGCCGCATATACGATAAGCGGAATGGCAGCAAACATTAACCATGTACTCTTCCGTTTCCAGAGCCGTTGCCATTCACTAATAAACAGTCGCATCATCGTACCATCATCTCTACAAACGCATCCTCCAAATTCCCGCCTTCTCCGGCAAGCTCCTGCGTCTGCCCTTTCCAGATAAGTTCTCCTTCCTTGAGAAGCACGAGGTGATCACACATTTTCTGAATTTCATCAAGTAAATGACTGGAGATAAGAAACGTAATTCCGTGTCGTTTGTGCAATTCCATGACAAGCTCACGCAATTCGCGCATCCCCATTGGATCAAGTCCATTCGCCGGTTCATCAAGTATAATAAAATCCGGCTTTCCGAGCAGCGCCTGCGCAATGCCTAAACGCTGCTTCATGCCGAGCGAATAAGTACCAACACGATCGTCCGCTCTAGAAGTAAGCCCGACAATGTGTAATGTCTCCTCTACCTGTTCAATTTGTTCTTTCTTGCTTAAATTTGGCTGCAGCCTTACCAAATTGCGCAGATTTCCCCTGCCTGTCAAATACGGAAAAAACACAGGGGATTCCACAATGGCACCCAGTTTCACCAGGGCATTTTGTCGCTCCTTTTGCATATGCATGCCAGAGACAAAAATATCTCCGGAAGTCGGTGCAATGAGGCCGGTCAGCATACGAATCAACGTCGTTTTACCAGCCCCGTTCGGACCGAGCAGCCCGCATATATCCCCCTTCTGAATGTCAAAGCTGACGTCCTTTACAAGCGTTCTGCTTCGTACCTTTTTCGTTATCTGCTGCACCTGTAAGATAGGCTGCATGATATCCCCTCCCTATAAGTAATAATAAAGGGAAAATCTCAAGAATTTATAAAGTGCCAAGGGTATTGATTATCCATAGATGGATAGAAAAGAATGATGCGTACGGCATACACCATCACAAAAAAGCGCCAGCCCGATGTTAGGCTGGCGTTCACTTCGAATGTTTCACTGCGCTTGTACCACAACGTCCTCTTTCTTCGCTTCTCCCTGATACACCCACTGAATCTCTACCCGGGCCAATTTCACCTCGGCCTTTACTTTATCTTTCGTAGCTTTAACATCCACTGAACCGCCTGCCCCAAACTCGCGCTCCCCAAGCACGCTGTGCTCAAGCATCTCTCTGTTGGCAATGGTGACAGCGCGCTGTCCGTACCTCTCATTTTCAAAGATAGTTGTAATCGTTGCAGAAGAGATATTCATTTCGTGCTTCGGCTTTATTTCTGTTTTGCTGACAAACACTCCATCGTGCACCCCTATTGCGACGGTTGCTCTCCAGCTTTTTGATTCTCCATACAAGGCAGCAACCATTTCGTGTTCTTTACTCCCTTTGTTAATTTCAGTATTATTATCTGTTGTTTTTTCTGCAACGCAACCAGTCAGTACAATAATGCTTAGAAAGAAGAGAACCGACATGCTTTTGATTGAAAATCTCATTACATCCTCCAGATCATTCCTTTATAAGAAATAGTAACAAAAAAGGGACGTAAAGGTAAATATTTCTAACCCATTGGATTATTATTCCTTAGCGATACTAATGCCATAGCCCGTATTGGATTTAAAAAGAACCTCCGCAAATTTTTCCTCGTCCGCTTTTTTAGCAGATAGTATCGTGCCAAGATAAGCACCGATGAAGCCTAAAGGCACGGTAAAAATCGTCGGATTTTCCATATGGAATACCGGGTTGCCTGTAAAAATCGCTGCCCCAGGCACCGGATTCCATACGTTCGGACTAAGCAATACAAGAATGACCGAACTTAACAGCCCGACAAGCATCCCTGTAATAGCTCCCGTCATATTAAAGCGCTTCCAGTATATCGTACACAGTATCACAGGCAGGTTTGCACTTGCAGCTATTCCCAATGCTAATACAGATAGAAAAGCTACATTTAATTTTTGGGAGAATAGCGCCAATATAATGGAGATGATCGCTACCATAATCGACGCAATACGCGCTACCTGTACTTGTTGTTTTTCTGTAATTTTTCCATCGCGAATAATTTCACCATAAATATCGTGCGCAACAGCGGATGCTGATGTCAAAACAAGACCTGAAACTACTGCCAGAATCGTAGCGAAGGCCACCGCTGATACAATAGCAAACAGTATATCTCCGCCTAATGTTTGTGCTAATAATGGGGCTGCCATGTTTCCACCAGGGTTGGCTGCAACAATATTGTTAAACCCGACAAAGGCCGCGGCACCAAACCCCAAAAAAATCGTCATAATAAAGAAGATCCCGATAAACCAGGTAGAATACACAACTGACTTCCGTGCAGTTGCCGCATCTTTTACCGTAAAAAAACGGACGAGAAGATGAGGCAGCCCAGCCGCACCCAGCACTAATGACAGGTTAAAAGAAATCATGTCCAGTCCACTCTTATATTTATTTCCAGGATCAAGAAAAGCTTCTTGTAATGGTGTAGCCGTTTTGATATGTTCAAACATTGCCATGACATTAAAATTAAATTTCGCAAATACAATAAATGTTAATATGAAGGAACCGGCCATTAATAAGACGGCTTTTGTTATTTGCACCCAGCTTGTGGCTGTCATTCCGCCAAAAATAACGTATACCGTCATTAAAGTTCCAACAATCAATACCGCTGGAACAAAGTCAATACCAAGCAGAAGCTTGATCAACCCTCCTGCACCTACAAGTTGAGCAATCATATAAAAAATGGAGATAACCAGTGTATTGAGGGCTGCCACGCCGCGTACTTTTTTAGAATGAAAACGGGTAGTAATCATATCCGCTACTGTGTACTTCCCTAAATTTCTTAGTGGTTCAGATACGAGGTAGAGTAGGAAAAGAAATGCCACAAGATTACCAATACTCATGTAAAATCCGTCAAAACCGATTAATGCAATCGCCCCGGTAATACCAAGAAAAGAAGCGGCAGACATGAAATCTCCGGCAACCGCCAATCCATTTTGCCAGGCGGTCAGCCCTCCACCTGCCGTATAAAATTCACTAGCGTTTTTTGTTTTTTTAGCAGAAAGATATGTAATCATTAAAGTTAGGAAAATAATGGTTAAAAATAAAATTAAGGCTAAAGAACTCATGAATCCAATTCCTCCTTATGTGCTGATAAAATTTTCTTTGCAGATATATCTAACTTTTCAGATTTCTTTACATATACGTATCCACACACCCATACGAGTACAAACTGCATCAAAGCATACACCCACGCCCACGTAATATGACCTATCGCCTGTTTTGTAAGTATATCCGTGTATGCTGCTAAAATAGGCAGCGTAAAATAAAACACGAAGAAGAAAATGGACATAGGTATGATAAATTCCTTCTTTTTTTGTATAAGCTCTTGAAAATCTGTCGTTTGAATTAACGTTGTATACAAAGTTTTTTGCTTCTTTTCCAATGATGCGTCATATTTCTCGCTTTTTAGCATGTGCATATTGCCACCTCTTTTATAATTTTTTACTATCGAATCACCACAGAAGATGTGGCGGCCGCGATTTCTTTTCCTTCCTGAACTAATGTGGCCACCAAATAACCAATGCTTTTTCCCATTCTTTCCACATGCGCTTCTACTTCTATTTCACCGATAAAAGCCGGGCGATGAAACGTCGTATGCAAATTAATAGAAGCAAAATGCTGTCCTTCCTGTACGCATGATGCAATCGCGTATGCCATCATACTATCAGCGGCAGAAGCAATAAATCCTCCCATCACGACGCCATTTCCATTTATCATCTCTCCGTTTACTTTCCATACACCACGGGCCGTGCCGTCCTTCGCATATGTGACCGTAAGCCCGAGCGTTTCATCACAAGGAGGCGGCACGCTCCCTTTTGTTACGACATCCATTAAACGATACTGTTTACTCATGAATCTCCCCTCTTTTTATAACATAAATTTGTATGACGTATTTAAAACGTATTATAACTTTTGTATATGTATGTTTCAACAAATATTTTTACTATTCTAAACGTTAAAATCTTTCTCAGATTTGAATAGCTATCGGGCAAATAATCTCCACTTCTTCTGCTTGCCAGACAAAAGAGGAGTTAGATCCATTTCAGAATCCAACTCCTCTAATTGCTATACCCAGCCGAAATAACGAACTGTCTGAGCTACAATAAAGCAAACCACAATCGCAATAGCCAATGGAATAACGGCTGAAAGCACAGTCCATTTCGCACTCTTCGTCTCTTTGGCAATCGTATAAATTGTAGTGCCGCATGGATAATGCAGAAGTGAGAACAGCATCATATTCAGCGCGGTTAACCACGTCCAGCCATGCTCTAGAAACAGTGCCTTCAACGCCCCCATATCATCTAATTCCATCATGGCGCCAGAAGCCATATAGCCCATAATTAGAATTGGCACCACGATCTCGTTCGCTGGAAGACCAAGCAGAAACGCCATCAGGATGTAACCGTCGAGTCCTATCGCGTGCGCAAATGGTGCGAACCAATCCGCAACATGAGTAAGCACACTCTTATCTCCAACCATAATATTAGCCAAAATCCATGTAATAACTCCGGCAGGCGCAGCAGTTATAATGGCCCGCTTGAGCACAAACAATGTCTTATCATACACTGAACGGACGATAGTACGCCCGAATTGTGGCGGACGGTACGGTGGAAGCTCTAGCGTGAAATGTGAAGGCACTCCTCGCAACAGCGTTTTGGAAAGCGCCCATGACACAAAAAGTGTCATCACAATACCGAATAGCACCATGCCAACCACAACAAGCGACGCCATAGTCACGCTTGCACCCATACCTACTGCCCCCACCATAAACAATGATGACAGGAGAATTAACGTCGGCCATCTTCCATTACAGGGTACAAAGTTATTCGTCAGAATGGCAATCATGCGTTCACGGGGTGATTCAATAATGCGGCAGGAAATAATTCCGGCAGCATTACAGCCAAATCCCATTGCCATCGTAAGCGACTGTTTCCCATGACCGCCTGCTTTACGGAACAAACGATCCAGATTGAACGCTACTCGCGGCAAGTATCCAGCATCCTCCAACAAGGCGAATAGCGGAAAAAAGATAGCCATCGGTGGAAGCATGACAGAGATTACCCATGATACGCCCCGATACAGACCAAGCACCAGAACGCCATGCAACCATGCTGGTGCCCCCGCCCACATGAATGCATCCGTCAGCTTTCCTTCCAGCCATCCAAAACCGCTCGCTAGCAGATCAGAAGGAACATTAGCACCTGCAATGGTTATCCAGAATACAATCCCCAGCAATATCAGCATGATAGGAAATCCGAAATAGCGTGATGTCAGAATCGCATCTAACCTGTCATCCTGATCTACTTTGTTTTGATTTGTACGACGTGTTACTTCGCCTGCAATCGTTTGTGAATGCTGATAAATCTTCTCTACGATTACATCGCGCACCGCTTCCGTATTTTTCTCCTGTATCTGACGCGCGATCGCATGTAAGCGATGAATGTCACTTCTTTCTATGCTTGCGGCCATGATGGTGACACCTCCTGTTCCCGGCCCAGGGAAGGATCTTGCAACGGCTCTTCTGTCATATATCTTTCTATATCCTGCAGGAGCGTGTCGTCTCCGTCCAACAAGCGCAGCGCAACCCAGCGAGCTTTCAGCGCTCCCTTTAATAGCGGCGTCAATTTTAGCTCCAGTTCGCTGATGGCCTGTTCTATCTCTTGGCTATAGCGTAACATAAATGGATCAGGGACAATGTTTCCGCATGCTACATCGAGCAGACGTTCCTGTAACTCTTCTAGCCCCCGCTTCTGCCTTGCGGCGGTGGCCACTACCGGTATACCCAATTTTTTCGAAAGGTCTGCTATATTTATCTCAATACCTTTTCGCTCCGCTTCATCCATTAAATTTACGCACAGCACAACCTGATCGGTAATCTCCATCACCTGCAACGCAAGATTCAAGTTCCGCTCCATCGCTGTTGCATCTACTACTACCAGCGTTACATCCGGTTGACCAAAACAAATAAAATCGCGTGCTACTTGTTCGTCAACTGAGTTCGGGAGCAAAGAATACGTCCCCGGTAAGTCGACCAGCAGAAACGACTGTCCTTTATGTGTAAATGTACCCTGTGCATTCCCTACCGTTTTTCCGGGCCAGTTTCCAGTATGCTGATTGAGTCCGGTCAACGCATTGAATACCGTGCTTTTTCCTGTATTCGGATTACCCGCCAGCGCAATGACTTTCTGTTCCGCTGAAGCAGCGATTCCGAACTTATGATGTAGAAGCTCTGTTCTTTTCTCTATGCACATACAGCTCATAAATTCCCCTCCTCACTCAATAATCGGTTCAACCATAATTTGCTTTGCATCATCCTTGCGCAATCCAATAGTCGTTCCACGTATCCGGTATGCCGTCGGATCTCCAATCGGACTGCGTCGTACGCATTCTATAATAGTCTGCGGCACGACTCCCAAATCCAGCAACCGCCGCCGTACCATCCCTTCAGCGGATAGCGTCAGTACCCTTGCTTTGCTGCCCGGTACCAACTCGGATAAAGGGACCGCATTTTGTACTTTCTTAGCCATCCAACTACCTCCGATTTCTAATTCAATTAGCTGTACGCCAAATAGTTTACCTTACACAACTTTTTTCGCAAAAAAACATTGCTCATCAATTCTTTCTCTATTAAAATTATTTTGCATACGGGCAAAAAATGCAAGACTTTTTTCTTCGATCTATACCTACTGTATTTCACCCGCCCTTTTCTTGTGCCATCTTCTTAGGCAAAAACCACAATAATTTATTCAGTAAGGAAGTGAGTTATGAGCAAGGAAGATCAGGAGGCTTCTCCACAAACCGGTCGAAGCAGTATGTTGGTAACTGACGTTTATTTACTTGATCTCATACAGGCAATTAGCAACCTAATACCAATCTGGCGCCGCCGTCTGGAAGAAGGTTTGGTTCGGCTTGATTTTGCAGTGGAAATTGGAAAAAAGCTAACACCAAAGTTTCAGGAAAGACTATTCGATTTTCTGCATGACCAATCAATACCGAAAAAACAAGAGAGCAAAGCTCTGCTTGCATTTTCATTTGGTATGCCGGAATGGGCCATATTGGAAATATTACGCCTGTATAAACAAGCGGACAAAACTCGGGAAGCTATTGTGATGTATAACGACTTGATGGATCGATTCGAGAAAATATTCCATGAGGAATTCGAATACCAATTTCTTGCAGGTGAAATGCCTAAAGACGAACAAAAACTGTCAGATATACTGAGCCATTATCAAAAAAGCCTGCAAACATTATATGAGCAGAGTCCCCGCTCCCATACAAGTCGAACGTATAGTCGAATGTACAGCGATAGCTCTTCTTCATCTCATCCACCTGCCGAACCAGCAGGCGGGCAGGATTTGTACCAGCTTCTCGGGATAAGTCAACATGCTTCCAGAGAAGATATGAAAAAACAATACCGTCACCTAATGAAGGTACTTCACCCCGATAGCGGAGGCAGTGCATACTTGTTTAATTTAGTGAAAAAAGCATATGAAGCTGAAAAATAAAAAAAGGCTAAGGTATAATATTACCTCAGCCTTTCTTTCTCCAAGCTGCATATTCGTGTGCCAGTACTGACATAAGCACCAGTGACTCATATTTACCGTCTGTCTTCAAACAGTTTCGCAGTATGCCTTCCACGATAAATCCTTCCGCTTCATATATATGGCGTGCACGAGTGTTGTATTCCTTCACATCAAGCCATAACCTCTGGGCTTTTCTTTCCTCAAATGCCCATTCCTTTATGAGTTGCAGCGCCTTCCTTCCCCAGCCTCTCCCTTTCTCTGTAATGACAATTCGAGTCAGCTCTATACTATCATTAGGATTCTGAAGCCCGCTAACAATCACATATCCGACTCTCTCCGTCCCGTCTGAAGACTCAAGTACTGCGTGCATCATATTTTCATCCTCAAGCGCACTTGCATGCTGTTCCATACTCCACGGAACAATAAATCTGCTATTTTCCTCGCTTTGTTCTGTCGACAATACGACATCCAAATCTTTTCGAGTCGTATACCGCATCCGAATTTCTTCGGATTGATAGATAAGAACCCCATTCTTTTTGTCCATAATCACTCCATTCTCCTCCACATTCATTCCCATGGTCAGCGCATCGAAGAAAATTCCGTTTATACAAAACTCCCGTTTCAGCCGTCCCTCTTCTTTGAAACCGAACTTGCGATACAGTCGGATCGCACTGTTGTGGTCAGCTCGGACCCGTAAATTAATTTTACGAATACGTCCGGTTTCTCGCGCCCAATCCAGCAGACAGGAAATCAACCTTCCGCCAATCCCCAGTCCCTGATATTTCCGCCGTACACTAACGCCGAACTCTCCCGTATGAGCAGTCCGTAATCGACGTCCTGAACGAAAGGTAAGATTTCCGACGATTTCCCCCTCCATTTTCGCCAATAAACATAAATCAATCGAAGCATCTAAAAATCTCTGTATTATCTCACGTTGCTCCTCTGCGGTCACAGTAAGCTCTCCGGCACCAAATGTCAGAAAATCGCTTTCTTCGGAGATTTTCTCCAAATATACAACATAAACTTCGGCATCTTCCGGTTTTCCCTTCTGAATGGTAATCGTCGTTCCACTTTCCAGTTTATGCTCCATAGCGCTTTCCTTTCTTTTTTTCGTGCTTTCCTTGTTTACTTCAATAGCAAAATCAAAAATCCCTTTTACTCGCTTTACCGATTAATCACATAGCACATCCGACAAAGGAATATGCATGGATAAAGGGCATAGACAAAAGACGTTTTTTCCAAAAAAGCAGTTCCTTGTCCATACCATTTCTTCGTGTACGAATATAGTAATAGCAAGAGAAAACTCAATCTTCATTCAGCTTTGCTTGTGTTCATACTGCCGAATGGATTGTGCGTACTCTTCCCTCCTTCTAGCCAGCCTGCGTACGGGTGCAGGCTGGTTTCTAATTTTTACCCTCTTGTAATCTCTTTCAGTCTTTTCCATAGTAAGATAGAAGATACAATAATACGTTTCACTCACATAAAGAAAGGAGGGCTATGCTTGGGGAATCATCCGAAAAAAATATTAATCGTAGAAGACGAAAGTTCCATACGCCGTTTTATTAGCATTAACTTGCAGCGGGATAGCTTTACAGTAATTGAAGCCGCCAGCGGAGAAGAAGGATTGGAAAAAATCAAAAATGAGCAACCGAATTTAGTCGTACTCGATGTAATGCTCCCCGGTATTGACGGATATGAAGTATGCCGAAGGCTTCGGGAAGAGTTTCCGCATGTTGCCGTTATCATGTTAACAGCTCGTGGACAAGATATGGATAAACTTATGGGTCTTGAGCTCGGCGCAGATGACTATATCGTTAAGCCTTTCAATCCGCTGGAGCTATCCGCCAGGATTCGTGCGGTACTCCGAAGAATGAATCAATCGTCCCCTTCGCTTAAGCAGGAGGCGATTCTTCAATGTGGTCCATTTCAGCTGGACACACACGGCCATCGCTTCGTCAAGGATGACAGGAATATTGAACTGACGCCGCGTGAGTTCGATCTGCTAAAAACATTCATGAAGAACATAGATAAGGCACTTACTAGAGACGAAATTCTAAATATGACCTGGGGAGTTGACTTTATCGGCGATCCAAAAACCGTAGATGTTCACATTCGACGCTTGCGCGAAAAAATCGAAGACACGCCTTCCCATCCCGTTCATATTGAAACAGTGTGGGGCTATGGATATTGCTTCCGAAAGGGGCAAAGCAATGTACGGAATTAAAAAAAGATTGGTCAGCAGTTATTTTCTTATTATTTTACTTACCGTTTTTCTTTTTGAACTGTTTATGTTTATCGCTATCCGCCAATATTACCTTGGCCATATTCGTGACTCCCTTCAGAACAAGGCAGAGGTCTCGGCCGCTTTCTACAGTCAATACCTAGTTGAAAAAAGCCTGGAGGAACAAGTAAGCTCCCTTATTAATAGTTTCGCGGAAACGACAAGCGCCCAGGTGCAAATTGTCGGTCTCAACGGAACGGTTCTCGGCGACTCTACAGGTATATCCTGGGGAGAGAGCCTACATACACCGGATATAAAAGCGGCTCTCAATGGTAGTTCAGGAGAATGGCAAGGCAGAATTTCCGAAACCGGAGAGCCGGTTTTGTCCATCGCTGTCCCACTTAAGGACGGAGGGAAGACGACGGGAGTTCTGCGGCTCGTCACCTCGCTTGTCGAAGCGTATGCTGTGATCGAAAAAACATCGCTGGTCCTTCTTTTTGCTGGGGTCATTATCATTGCTGTTTCGATCATTATTAGCATCTTACTCTCCGCAACTATTACAAAGCCGATACGGGAAATTATAAAAGGTGCAGAAGAGATGGCTGTAGGCAAATTTTCAGTACGCATTAAGAAAAGAAACAATGACGAACTGGGAAAGTTGACTGATACGCTGCATTATATGGCGGCTGAAATCACACGGCATGAGCAATTGAAAAATAAGTTCATCTCCTCAATCTCCCATGAATTGCGCACCCCACTTACTTCGATTAAAGGATGGGTCATTACTTTGCTCTCTGAATCGCCCCGGTACGATCCAATTATGCAGGAAGGGCTTGAAATTATTGATAAAGAAACGGATCGTTTGGCTCTTCTTGTGGAAGAGTTGTTAGATCTGTCCAGATTAACGGAAGGAAAAATCACGCTGCATATCACCCAAGTAAATATAAATGAATGGGTACAGCAAATCGCAAAGCAGCTTGCACCTCGAACTAAAAGGCAGAATGTGCAACTCTTTATCGAAATAGCTCCCGATCTGCCTGATATCGCCGGCGATCCAAATCGTCTTAAGCAAGTGCTGCTTAATCTTCTGGATAACGCATTGAAATTTACCCCCAACGGTGGAACGATATACATTTTCGCCAGCGAGAAGGAAACAGGCATACAACTAAGTGTGAAGGATACAGGTATGGGGATTTCTCCTGCGGACCTCCCACATATCAAGAAAAGATTCTATAAAACAAGCGAATCTTCCCCAGGAAGTGGACTGGGTCTTTCCATATGCGACGAGATTGTAACTTTACACGAGGGAAGAATGGAAATTTATAGTGTGCCAGGAGTGGGTACACAGGTCGACTTGTTTTTCCCTTCGGCGAATTCGCAAGGAAAGGTAAGGTAGAATGAAGCATTTTTTCTCAAAGTTAAAAACATGTGACAGCCTTTAGCCCTCTATATAGAATTCACTTGACGCAGTAGCAAAAGTTCAGGTGGTTGGAAACAAAAGGATGGATGTACCCTGCACTCCGGCAGAAGAGAGGCCAGCATGGCTTTTTCCGACCGTTCCCGCCCACCACCCTTCCTTTTTTCTTACCCCCACCACAAAAATGTGCCGATTTATCAAATCAGATGTATATAACTGTTTCAATCAAACCATGTCTCTCTTCTTGAACTCTTGCAGGCCTATCCATATGATAAGCAAGAACAGTCCACATGCTATAGCATACATCCAGTCACCCCTCGTAATCCCTTCCTGAGCAGGTCCGAAATACGCCATGACTGGATACGTCCACGGATCATATAACCAAAACCGTTCAGAATTTGCCGCAAAAAGCGTGGGAGCAGCCAGAGCAGTACCTATCGCCAACGGCACACCAACATGCGAAAAGCGGTAG
Organism: Aneurinibacillus aneurinilyticus ATCC 12856; assembly: GCF_000466385.1. Taxonomy (GTDB): domain Bacteria; phylum Bacillota; class Bacilli; order Aneurinibacillales; family Aneurinibacillaceae; genus Aneurinibacillus; species Aneurinibacillus aneurinilyticus. The sequence goes on along the minus strand of NZ_KE952752.1, from coordinate 16,761 downwards.
CTCAATACAAACTGTATCGCTATGACCGGCAGGGTAGCAACAAATGCCAGCAAACCGCGCCCTAGAATTAGTTCATAAGGAACATCTCCCTCTATTCCTATCATAAGACCACCTACCAATGTGCCGATACTTAGCACCCCTAAATTCAACAATACAAGCAAGCAAGCGATAACCAGCTTCGATTTGTATACTTGTTCGCGTGTTACCGGCAGTGCGAGCAATTGCTTCCAGCCGTTTTGACTATGTTCAAGTCGTGCCAATAATGCTACCATAACGGTAATCACCAACGGCAATAATAGAGATGGATACATAATCATACATTGCTCATATAAAATCTCCCACTTCGTACGTGTACTGCCTGCAAACATCGTATCACTATAGCGCAAAAAATTCGCAATACCTTGCAACGTCAAAAATAGCGGCGCACCTACAGCGATCCATACCATTCCCGAACGGCGCAGCTTCATCAGTTCAACCCCAAGCAATCGATTCATCTTATCTCCCCCTATACGATATCCCGTCTTCTGAATTCAAGCAGCCCTAGTACCAGCAACACCGGTCCTGCGATCAAACCGCTTAGCAACGGACGATTATTCTCCACGCCTTCGAACGGCATCGTATATAAAATCGTTGCATGAGGAAAAAAGCTGAGCACTTTTGATTGAGCGAGGAAAATCGCACATACACTTAACCCTATTCCTATAGCAACAGGCATTATTACATTTTTGAATCGCGAGCTTAACCAGTGCTGAATACTAATAATACCAAGTGCACCCACCGCCTGGTACAATGCATAACGACCGTATGATCCAAAAGCAAACGGCGCAGAAAGTCCGATGATTTTACCAGCTACGAAAAAACCCAGCATAAGAAAGAGAATTGCAAGATAGGTAAGCAATACAATAAGCAGCCATTTGGATACATATACGCTACCGCGCGTCACCGGTAAACTAAGCAGATGCTTCCACGCATTCTCACTGAATTCGCGATAATGCACAATCGCAGCGATAAGTGTGATACCCATAGGCATAAACATCGCCCACAAATATACCGCTTCTCCCAGCATGATGCCCCATGGCCCAAGTTCAGCACTTCTGTTTTTCGTAAGCAAATAATCGTAGCGGACCCATACATCAATGAATATAAGACCTGCAATAAGTAGCGGACCACCTATGACAAGCCACCACATGATGCCATTTTTCTGTTTATATACTTCCGTAGCGAAAACATCCGGCAGCCTCATACGCTTTGTGCCTCCTTTGTCATTTCGAGGAAAATATCCTCCAGCGACTTTCTTTCCTCGCTAATGTGTGACACATCATACCCATTAAGAATAAGGCTTTTGTTTATCTCTGCAGCCCGGCTTTTATCTGCATCAATATAAAGAGCGCCCTCACGCTTTTCAATACGATACCCGGTATTGAAAAGTAGGCGTGCGGCTTCGTCCGGCCGATCTGCCTCCACGTATATTTTAGCCTGGCTTCGACTCTGAAGCTCCGCAAGCTCCCCTTGAAACAACAGCTTACCATGATTAATAATTCCTACCCGATCAGCAATACGCTCTACTTCTTGAAGAATATGACTGGAAACAAGTACAGTCATATTCATTTGCTCGGGCAAGGTAACTATTAAGTCACGAATCTCATGGATACCCGCCGGGTCCAGCCCGTTCGTTGGTTCATCGAGGATAAGCAGCTCGGGCTTTCCGATAAGCGCCTGCGCGATTCCGAGACGCTGCTTCATTCCAAGAGAATATGTTTTGACTTTCGTGTTCCGCCACTCTGTTAAACGGACAATCTCCAGCACCCGGTCGATATCCTTGCGCTCAGCATCTAACAGCTTACGTGTAATCTCAAGGTTTTCATAACCGGTCAAATGACCATAATAGGAGGGGGTTTCTACCATCGAACCGATTTTTCTTGCGATCTCAAGGCGATAACGTTCTAATGGCTTACCAAAAATTCGCACCTCTCCTTTTGTTGGCCGAATTAGACCGAGTAGCATACGGATAGTTGTCGTTTTCCCCGCGCCATTCGGCCCAAGAAACCCGTATACTTCTCCTTTTTTTACCTGTAGTGAAAGCGCATCAACAGGCTTAAATCCTTTGAATGTCTTTGTTAGATTATTAGTTTCAATTACGAACGCAGCCATCTTTTTCTCCCCTTATCTGTATTGACTGGTTCCCATTGTATTCTTCCTTTCTTAACGCTTCTTTCAGCTTCCCTTAAATTTGGCTTAATTTCCTATGAAACAAAAAAGAAGCAGGCTTGCTAGCACGCCTGCTTCCTCTCCAAAAAATCACAGCTATTGATGCACGATAGACAGCGCAATTTTTTCTAACTCCGCTTGCGGAAGTTTACCCGCTACATAAATTCGATATGCACTCTTGCCGCCTTGCGCGGGAACAACCAAGGAAAGCCCGTCCTCTTTATCAGAGCCGCCCTGACCGAACGTTACCTCATAGCTTTCCAGCTTGTATTTTTGTATCCTTTCATATTCATCCGGCATTCCAACTTGCTCTCCAGCCCTTATCTCCTGCTGGAAAATTCCTATGCCTGCATCTCCATGCTCATAATACATATTAATGACTGGCTTACTCTTTTTAGCATTAGCATCCATTACTCCTACTGCGCTACCCAAAGTGTATCCCTCCGGTACATATGAAGGATGATGTACAGGAAATGACAACAGTTTTTGTGATTCCTCTATCGTCAAAATATCGACAGGATTATCTTCTTTTACCGTTATTTTGGCTGCATAAGGCTCCATTTCTTTTTCCAATTGATTGTACCGCTGTTTTTCTTCCTTTGTTAGCCGGTCCACATTCAACTTTCCACCCGGCTCAGCCATCTTTGCGTGATATCGCGCAATTTCCTTCAGCAATTGCTCTAGCTCCGCATATTCCTTTTCATTCAGTGCCCGCTTGGCCTGCGTTAATTTTTCTTCTATATGCGCATACTCTGCTCCGCTTCCGCCCTGGGATATGAAGTTATCCTGCGAACCGAAAATACGGTCAGACAAATAGGAATATCCTGCAAATCCAGCCGTCGGTATCAAAATAGCCGTTGCCATAATTCCCGCCAATAATCGTTTCTTCATTCTTGTTCGCCCCTTTTTCAAAAAAATATTATTCATTACTTTCTCTTTCATGCCCTCCGTCCCGCTCGCCTTTTCTGCTTCTGTCTTTAACGACTGACGAATCTGCTTTTCAAAGTCCATGTCTTTCTCCCACCTTTCGTAAGAAATATTCTTCAGCACTTCGCCCGCCTTTCAGCTTCCTTAACGCGGTATGAATTCTCGACTTGACCGTCCCTATTGGAATCCCGAGGACACGTGCAATTTCTTCCTGTGAATATTCGTGCAAATATCGTAGAACAATTACCTGTCTGTATTTGTACGGCAGCCTGTCAATCTGTTCAACCAACTCTCTGGAATCCAATCTGTCTGCTACATTGGCTGCAAAGTCCGGTTCTATCCCCTGTGTTTCATACTGCCGATTCTTCTCCAGCAGACGGAATAAACGCCAGGTCTTGCGCCGGTAACTATTCACCTGCCGTATTGCAATACCGATAACCCAGGAATGAAATGATCGGCCAAGATCAAATTTTGGCAACGACTTGTATACTTCGATATAAATCTCCTGCACAACATCCTCAAAACCTGCTTTATCATCCAGTAAAAACCGCACTGTTCCGCTCACATTTCGAATTGTACAATCATACAGCATACTAAAAGCCGCTTTGTCTCCTGCTACTGCCCGACTGATGATATTTTGCAGTTCTTCGTCTCTGTTTTCTCCCATGCCTCCCCCTCCTTTCTCTCCTGCCGTACTTTATATTGGTCCGATATAGCCCAAGCGTTCATTTTTATTTCAATTTTACGAAACGCGCTTACAAGGTATAATAGATAGGGAATATTCATACCAAGAAACGAGGGTAAATTATGACAAATGAGCAAATGAAAATGTTCCAGCAAATGTTTGAAAACGCTCTCCAGCTTCCAGAGAAAGAGCAGATGATATTGTTCGAAGCCATGTCCAAAAATGCAAAGGAATTTCTTGAGAACAATAAAGATTTCACTGTAACACCGGAGATGCTGGAAATGTACAATCGCCTATCTCCAGCCATGCAGGAAGTAGTCAAGCAATTCCTCGCTCCGTACATGAACAAATAATTCTTCCATGTAATGAGAAAAAGAACCCCCGGATACATTTTATCGTTCCGGCGGTTCTTTTTCTGTTTTTGGGAATAGGATACGGATGCATGTTCCTTCTCCGATCCGGCTCTTCACCTCAATAATTCCCTGGTGTGCTTCAATAATTTGCTTGGCAATTGCCATACCAAGGCCCGAGCCCTGATGTCTCTCATTCGTGTTCGTACCCCGATAATATCGTGTGAATAACCTCTTAACTTCTTCTTCCTCAATCCCCCGACCATTGTCTTCCACGATAATCTCCACCGCTTTTTCCCGTTCCATTACCTGAATCTGTACCTGTGTATTTGGAGGATTATGAATGACTGCATTATAGATAAGATTCGTAAATGCCCGAGTTAAAAACCCGTGGTCAAAAACAAGAAAAACCTGCTCACATTCAGGAATAAACTCCATCTTACAGCTTCCGTATTGCGGGTCATTCAATAAGTCAATAATAATCTGACGCAACATCTCCACTATGTTGCTTTCCTTTTTATCTAAAGGAAGCAGATGATTTTTCAATTGATAGGTCAGACGCAGATCATCCAGCAGGCTTTCTATGTACCGTGTCTTACCAACAATAATTTCTGCGTACTTTCTCCGTTCATCGGCGACAATTTCATATTCCAGGTCTGCCAGTATCTCACCATACCCTTGAATGGAAGAAAGGGGTGTTTTAATATCGTGAGAGAGGTTTGTTACCCATTCGTCACGCATTTTTTCAGTACGTGCACGTTGCACCGCACTTGCCTGGAGGGCATCCGCCAATTGGTTCAAACTCTGATATACATCCTTATACAAGCCTTCGGGCTGATATTTAACCATATAGCGTCCCTGTGCAAGTAGCTTAATTCCGTTAATGATTTCTACAAGCGGTTTAGTTAGCTTGCGTCCGAAGAAGTATCCTATCGTAAGCACCATTAGGAAAGTTAACCCCAGCACAGTCAGGATTCCTTCTTTCCAGAAGGTCATAATTCGAAGCGGATTAAACTCCACCATATATTTTGCGATATACGACATAGGATACCCGATAATATACGTCCATTTCTCATCATCCTTGCTTACCCAACTGACAAACAGGGTAGAATCCTCAATAGCACCAGAGTATTTATAATAATGAACAAGTTCGCCCGGCGTGTAGCGAACAGGAGCACTTTCCGGCCTACGTAATGAATATGCCTCATTTCCATTCGGATCTAGAATTTGAATCCACGCTTTGCGTTGAATAAGCTGCGCTTGCCCCTCCTCTGTAATACTCGGCTTCCCTTTAACAAATGTAATAAAGCGGGCAAAGGCAACCGTATATTCTGTATAAGAGAAAAAAGACTCACTTGCCTCTTTTTCAGGATTTTCCTCTCCTGAAAGAAAGTAAAAAGCGGCTGTCAAATTAATGGCCGTAAACGCAACCGTCATTAATAAAAGCGGGATGAGGAACAATCCCGTCATTTTCCACTTCACAAACCAGCGCTCCCATCCCTCAGCTTATATCCCAGACCTCGTATTGTTAGCACATACACAGGTGCGGATGGATTGTCTTCAAGCTTCTCGCGCAGATGCCTTATATGAACCATAATTGTATTATCATATCCGAAATATTCCTCTCCCCACACTGCTTCATAAAGCTTGCTTTTACTAAAGATTTGGTTAGGATGACGCGCAAGGAACAACAGCAATTGATATTCTTTGGCCGTCAATGATACCAGCTTGCCGGATTTTCTAACTTCTGCTCTTTTCTCATCGACTTCGATATCACCGAACGAATATACAGGCATCTCATCCTTCTTATGAAAATACTGGTGACGACGAAAATACGCTTTTATCCGGTATGCCACTTCCTTCGGACTGAACGGCTTCGTAATATAATCATCACCACCGAGACCGAGGCCGAGAATCTTGTCCATATCTTCACTCTTCGCCGATAAGAACAAAATGGGGGCCACCGTCATATCACGTAAAATCTGACACACCTCGAATCCGTTCATATCCGGTAACATTATATCAAGCACGATAATATCGGGTTGTTCCCTGCGGCATAACTCAATACTCTCTCGTCCATTGAAAGCTTTATATATATGAATGAATCCTTCTTTTTTCAATACGGTTTCCAATAAATGCAGAATATCCGCTTCATCGTCAACCAGCAGAATCTTCTTGGCGGAAATATCCGGCATTATCAACACATTTGTCACCTCAAAACCGCTGCTTACGGTGCTTTTTTCCGCCATTATATCATATACTAGGAATTCCTTTACTTAAGTTAACCTTAAATCTTCTTACCTATTGATCGTTCATACAAAGTATGTGGTGCAGCCGTTCGTCTCTGTTTTATACGCTTTTCTTTCCATCAAAAAAACCGTCCTCTTTTTAAGGACGGCTCTTATACAACACTGGAAGAGTCCCGGCACAAGACTTTTTCCAATAAGTACACCACATAAGGATTCCTATAGCCAGCCTGGTGTTCAAGCCGATACAGTTGACTCCAGAGCGAATTGTATGTACTTCGATATACACCGGGAACACATTCACCGAAACATTGCTGAAGATGTTGAAGTCGCCATCTGGCATACATTCTTTCCAAATTCGTATTCTTCTTGTCTCCAGTATCAATACGCACGATTTGCTCATTCGCTTCGTGCATTAATGTTTCTACCATATTATCAAAACAAGAAAACGCTTGACTGTCAAACCTACATATTTCTTCCCCGCTCACCATTTCATTTCCCCTTATATCATAGTAATAAAGGTTGTAATTATGAAAAACTTATCTAGTGTGAATACCAACCGATCATTAGTATACATGATTCGCAACTAAATTATCAGAATTAAGTTCGACTTCTTCGGCTTTTTCGTTCGACAAAAAACCCCATACCCCGGTACGCTCATGCTAGCTTACGGGGGATGGGGAACATGAAGTTATACATGCATACTTGCCTGTTTTTGCAATATTTTTTGATATTTACGACTTACAGAAGACTGACTAATTCCCAGCACTTTGGCAGCCATCGTCGTCGTCTTATAACGTTCCATTGCCAGAAGAATTAATTGCTCTTCCACATCCTCAAGCGCTTCTTGTAATGGAATCAGATTCGTAATAATCGGTTTTACTTTTGTCGATGCTTTCTTCCATTGAAGAAACCGATTCAGATGATCAGCCTGAATTAATTCTTCTTCAGTTGTCACGACCGCACGCTCAATCATATTCTGCAACTCCCGTACATTCCCCGGCCAGGAATACACCTCCAACAAGTTAAGCGCATCTGGACTAAGCTGGATATCCCGATGGTACGTCTCGTTGAGCTTCTGTAGAAAATAATAAGCCAATACCGGAATATCCTCTGGACGTTCCCGCAGTGGTGGAATATGAATCGGGATTACATTCAAACGATAGAATAAATCTTCGCGGAAGCTTCCTTCCTCTACTTTCTGTTCAAGATTCTTATTCGTGGCGGCAACAATTTGCACATCCACCTGAACAGACTGTGTACTGCCCACTGGAATAACTTCCCGTTCCTGCAATACTCTCAATAGTTTTACCTGCAAAGAGAGTGGCATTTCTCCAATTTCATCAAGGAAAAGCACACCACTATTCGCCTTCTGAAAGTATCCTTCCTTGCCTTTTGGATCTGCTCCTGTAAAAGCCCCTTTCTCGTAGCCAAACAGCTCGCTCTCCAGCAAATTCTCCGGAATCGCCCCACAATTAATTTTTAGGAAAGGGCGATTTGCGCGGACACCTAGCTGGTGAATTGCCTTGGCAAACACTTCCTTACCAACACCTGATTCCCCGGTCAGCAAAACCGTAGAAGAGAACCGGGCGATTTTCTCAATTTCCCGCATAATTCGATCAATTTTAGGGCTACAATAGACGACGCTTCGATTAAGCGTATGCCTACTCTTTAGGCTTTCAAGTTCCTCTTTGTATTGTTGGGATAATTTCTTCATTTCACGCAGTTCGCTTTTCAGCTTGGTCGTCTCTGTGATGTCGCGCGAAGCGATGACGATGCGCTCGATTTGGCCAGCTTCATCAAACACAGGATTTCCAACCGCAAGTACTTTCCGGCCATTGCTTACATCTTGAATTACCGATACTTTTCGCTTTTGTTCTAGCACGAGGCGGGTTACAGACGGCTTGAATATACCTTTATCCTCTAATTCAAGAAGGTTTTTTCCCACTAAATCTTTCAAATCACCCTGCCTAAAATTAATAACATTATTATCACTAAAGCGTAGCAGTTCTCCCTTAGGATTAACGACTAGAATTTCATCATAGATAGTAGAAAGAATCGCTTTAAGATCTGTGTTCAAATCCTTAACATAATCGAGCTCCATCGCCATATCTTCGAGCATAGGCAAATCCTGGACGACAATAATAACGCCCTTCACTTCATGTTCTGGTGTTAAAATCGGGCTATAATCCGCCAGTATCCCCATCTCTGGTCGAAGGTGCAATTGGTTGAGAATCGTATCACCTGTCGCAAATACCCGATCAATATGCTCCGAGCCGAAGATATCCTTGGCTGGACGATTATGCAACTGCTCCTTCTCCCATCGAATCATGCGAAGACCTTCATCGTTGTAATTAACAATGTTGCCCTGTCTGTCAACAACAAAAATCCCCATTGGAATGGATGAGAGAATCGTACGAAACAAGTCGATATGATGGTTATCCTGACGAAGCAGTTCGATGAGAATGTCTTCCCGGCGCAAATACCCGCATACCTCATCCCTTTTATTCCTTACAATAACAACTTCTTCACCTAAAAGCTTAAATACATCAGAAACCGAAACATCCTGATAAATATGATAGGCGAAATGCAATGGGATAAGATGAGACAACCAAAACTGCCGATCCCGTCCTTCGTTCTCCACCTCTCCTGCCAAATCCTGCGCTCGGATATATCCTAATATCTCATCCTTTTTCTTAACGAATAGCACAGGCTCCTTTTGCTTGGCCAAGCAGTGTTCCACTTCGGCAAATGACATGTCCGTAGAAATTGAAAGGATATCACGTACATTGTCTTCGGTAAATACCAACATTATTCTCTTCCTCCTTCCATTTCAGAAAGTTATGCACACTATAATTCTATTATACACAATTGCATACATATAAGAACAAGCAGGGAAACGTTGGTATTCCCCACGCCCCCTGCTTGCCACTATTCGATATTACATACATATCTATTATTCACTGCCGGTTCGTTGTATATCTTCTTGGATGTAAGCCAGCACCATGCCAGGAATAACCCGGTCGCCATCCATCACTTCACAAGAATGAAAACAACCGTCGATATCTGCTACAATTTCTTCAATTGCTCCCTCGTCTGTTCGAATCAGAAACAATGTATCCCACTCGTAAAAATAGGAGGAAAGCGGATGGATGACTTGTTCAACCGTCCCGTAATAAGGGCTAATCACCGGGTAATGAATAGACATCGTCCCACGCATCCTATACGAGAACGGATTTATTAACTTCTTTCAATACCTTGGAGAATGTTGCAAATACTTTTTCGCATTGCTCTTTTTCAATTGTTAATGGTGGCTCGATGCGGATTGTCTTCGCGTTAATCAACGTTCCAGCAGTCAGGATACCATTATCGAAGAAACCTTTCGCAACTTCGTAGCCGATCTCATCGCTTACAAATTCGATACCGATTAGCAAGCCTTTACCACGTACTTCAAGTACTTTATCACCATGCTCTGCAGCCGCTTCACGCAACCCGTTCAGCATGTATTCGCCCATCTCCGCAGCACGTTGTGGCAGATTTTCTTCAATTAATACATTAATTGTAGCAAGTGCAGCCGCACATGCGAGCGGATTTCCACCAAAAGTAGTTGTATGCAGGAACGGATTGTCGAACAGTTTTTCGAATACTTTTTCTGTTGCAACCGTTGCACTTGCTGGCATAACTCCACCACCGAATGCTTTTGCAAGCGTAATAATATCCGGTGTTACACCATAATGCTCAGCACAGAACATTTTACCTGTACGACCCATACCTGTTTGTACTTCGTCGAAAATTAACAATGCGCCGTAATCGTCACACAGTTGACGTAATTTTGCAAGGTAATCGTCCGGAGGAATGATAACGCCGCCTTCCCCTTGAATCGGCTCAACAATAACAGCCGCTACATCTTCACCAACAAGCTGGCAAGCATGCATTGTTTTTTGCATCATATCAATATCGCCGAAGGCAACATGACGGAATCCGTTTACTAGCGGCATGAACGGCTTACGGAATACGCCTTTTGCTGTACCGGAAAGTGAACCTAAGCTCTTACCGTGGAATGCACGTGTTGTTGCAATGAATGTGCTGCGACCTTCTTCGCTGTGGTAGATTTTAGCCATTTTCAATGCCGCTTCTACCGCTTCAGTACCGCTGTTACCGAAGAAAGAGTATTTCAAGTCGCCTGGTGTTAGCATCGCCAATGTTTTTGCCAGCATGGCACGAAGTGGATCAAGCAAATCCTGGCTATGCAACGGTTGTCTGTTCATTTGATCTTTTACTGCTTTAACTACTTTCGGATTGCTGTGACCCACGTTGTAAATCCCGAATCCACCCAGACAGTCAATGTATTCTTTTCCGTTTACGTCAATGAAGCAGTTCAGACCAGCATCCTTCCACTCAACGGATGCGTATTGGCCACCTTTGGTAACTGATTTACGGTAGTCAAGAAATCCTGCGTTTACGTTATCGCGGAATCCATTAACCGTTTCTTCTGTAATCCATTTTGCTTCCTCTTGTGTTACTTCTGCTTTTTCAATAATGCCCAAAACCTTCTGAGTATATTCGTATATTTCGTTATAGTTTTTCATAGAAGCCTCCATGTTTTGATTTTTTGTTTATTCCCCGAGCTGGACTGTGCCAGCTCGGAAATAATTAGAGTGATCATCGCCCGTCTGGCTACGTTCTAGTTCTTAAACCAACCAGTTGGTTCAACCTGCAGATTAATATTAATCTGCTTCACTTCTGTATATTCTTCAAAACCAAAGGTGCCCAGCTCACGTCCGATACCGCTTTGCTTGTAACCGCCCCACGGTGCTTCGTTGTAAGTTGGATGGTATGCATTAATCCAAGTAATACCCGCACGTAGCTTACGGATAACACGCTGTGCTTTTGCGCCATCTTGCGTAAATACAGCGCCCGCCAGTCCATAAACAGTATCATTCGCAAGATAGATGGCATCTGCTTCATCTTTAAACTTTTGTACTACAAGGACAGGACCGAAGATTTCTTCCTTCACGATACGCATATTCGGCGTTGTATCAACAAAGATAGTTGGTTCAACAAAGAACCCTTTGCCAAACTCCCCTTCTGTAATGCGATTTCCGCCGCAAACAAGAGTAGCGCCATCTTCTTCCTTACCAATTTGAATGTAGCTTAATACTTTTTCCATATGTGCTTCAGAAACTAACGGACCCATTTCCGTCTCTTCTGCTGTTCCAGGACCTACCTTAATCTGTTTCGCACGCTCGACGAGACGTTCAATGAACTTATCATAGATGCTCTCTTCAAGAAGCAGACGGGAGCCTGCGGAACATACTTGACCCTGGTTACAGAAAATACCGAACAATGCATAATCAACAGCCGCCTCAAAATCCGCATCGGCAAACACGATATTCGGGGACTTACCGCCAAGTTCGAGAGAGATTTTCTTCAGGTTGCCGGTTGCAGCCTGCATAATGCTACGTCCGGTTGCCGTACCGCCGGTAAAGGCAACTTTATCGATATCAAAGTTTGTGGCAATCTCATTTCCGACTGTTGGGCCGGCGCCAAGCACAAGGTTGACGACGCCTTTCGGGAAGCCAACTTCTTCAAAGATTTCGAATAACTTAATCGCATTAACCGGAGTCACTTCAGAAGGCTTAAAGACGACCGTATTACCTGCCGCAAGTGCCGGAGCCAATTTCCATGCAGACATCAGCAATGGATAATTCCAAGGAATGATCTGTCCGACTACTCCGATAGGCTCACGTACAACCATCGCTTGCATCGGATCGGCTACTTCATATGTTTGACCATGCGGCTTGGTAGCTATCCCCGCATAATAACGGAAGCAAGCAACCGTATCAGCTACGTCAAATTCTGTTTCACGCAGCGGCTTACCATTATCAATCGTTTCACGATATGCAAACTCTTCCGCTCTTTGCTCCAGTTTGTTCGCTACTTCGAAAAGCAGACGGGCACGCTCACTTGCAGGCGTCTCCATCCAGCCATCTTCATAAAATGCGCGCTTAGCTGCGGCTACCGCCTTACGTACGTCTTCTACTGTTCCTTCCGTTGTTACAGCAATGACTTCGCCATTCGCCGGGTTGATTACATTACGCGTTTCGCCGCTCGCTGATTCTACCCATTGACCGTCGATATACATCTTCAGCACTTGTGTTGCGCTTACACCTTGTAATGCCGTGCCCGCTGTCGCTTTTGCTTCTGCCATTCCGTAATCCCCCTCACATGAACTTTTTATTCGATTTACCTTTTTAATAATGCAATACTCATGCCAACTCTTAAGACAGGCAGAGGAAAGGTAGTGAAAACGCTGTTATAATACGCCTTTCACCACCCTGTCTATTTGTTAGGCAACATGTCTGTCACCTCTGTATAATCATGCAACAAAGAATAGAATTATTCAAAAATGCATAAAGTTATTGATTAATATTGTGAAACAGCGGGAGCGAATGCCGGTAGAGCTGTAGTGAAAAAAGCCTTCATCGCTTCAACATCCTGCTCGGCCACTTTCAATCCGCTAACCCAGTACTCTTCGTTGTGAAGATCATCGTGGCATAACAACAGCGCTTTACCGCTCTGCAAGCAGGTAACAAAACTTTTTCCCTGGAACAGTTTACTGTACACAAGCGAGAAATCATATCTATTCTCCTCTGTAGCCAGGCATACGTAACGAGTCATCGCTTCTTCCATTTCGTCGAAAAGGTATTCCAATTTGCATTCCCCCCGTTGAGTAGACTTTTGTCTGCGAACGGATTAATTAATCAATCCATCCGCGCAGACGGCATGCTTCCGCTAATCGCCGGACAGCTACCATATAAGCCGCCGTGCGCATGTCCGTTTTATACGCTTCTGCCGTCTGATATACTTTCTGGAAACTTGCTTCCATTTTTGCTTTCAATCGTTCATCAACTAAATCTTCTTCCCAATAATATCCCTGGTTGTTCTGCACCCATTCAAAATAAGAAACAATTACGCCACCTGAATTGGCCAGTACGTCCGGCACAACCGTAATGCCTCTCTCTTTTAGGATTTTACCGCCGCCTGTAGTTGTCGGGCCGTTAGCTGCCTCTACGACAATGCTACAATTCAGACGTGGTGCATTCTCTTCCGTGATCTGTCCGCCCAGTGCGGCTGGAATTAACACGTCACATTCTTTCTCTAGCAATTCCTGATTGGTAATTGTATTTTCAAACAGGTGCGTAACAGCACCGAATGAGTCCCGCTTCTCCATTAGGTATGGAATATCAAGTCCGTTTTCGTCATAAACGCCGCCCATAACATCCGCAATACCAACTACCTTGGCTCCAGCTTCATATAAATATTTCGCCAGATAGCTTCCAACATTACCAAAGCCCTGAACAATCACACGCATTTCTTCAAGCTTCATTTGTTTTTTCTCAGCAATGAATTGAAGAATATAGAATAGACCACGAGATGTTGCTGTTTCTCGTCCTTTAGAGCCTCCCAGCGCCAACGGCTTACCAGTAATGAAACCCGGGGAGTCAAATTCACGGATATGGTCGTATTCATCCAACATCCAGGCCATAATCTGTGCGTTGGTGTACATATCTGGAGCAGGAATGTCTTTAGACGGTCCTACAATTTGGCTTACAGCTCGAACATACGCACGACTTAAGCGCTCAAGCTCACGCATACTCATTGTCCGGGGATCGCAGATGACACCGCCTTTTCCGCCACCATAAGGCAAGTCAGTAATGCCACATTTAAGGCTCATCCATCCAGATAATGCGCTTACTTCATCTGCTGTTACGTCTGGATGGAAGCGAATACCGCCCTTTGTTGGTCCCATTGCATCGTTATGCTGAGCACGATATCCCTTGAAAATCTTTGTTGTACCATCATCCATCTTAACTGGAATGTTTACTTCAAGTACACGCATTGGCTCTTTTAGGAGCTCATATACCGTTTCTGGATAATGAAGGCGTTCTACAGCTTCACCCAGCACTGATTGAAACGCTTCCAGTTCACTGACACTGACATTTTGTTTTGCACTCTTTTGTACTGCAACTGCTTCCTTCACAACCATTGCACCTCTTTTTTTCACATTTTGTTTCTTTAATATTTTATAGTCAGCAATAAGCGTGCCAACTTAGAAATCGCTTTATTTCAAGAAAAATGGTCTTTTCCCCGTTCTTTTTCTAGTCACAATTGCATAACCTAGCAATTGTCGCATACCTTCCCTTCATCGTTTTTGCTTGGTATGCTTGCATGAATAAAAATAAAGCCATTTCTCTGCTACGTAGAAACGGCTTTATTATCATATTATCTTAAAATAATTAGATAAACTTCGCAGCTTAAATTTGAACCCATTCCTTTTAATTCATAATTGCATAAAAAGAAAGAGAAAAAGCATAGAGGTCTATATACATCTGATTTGATAAATCAGCACATGTTTGTGGTGAGAGATAAGAAGGAAGGGCGGAGGGCGCATCCACCCTCTTCTTTTTTCCAAATCTCCTCCTTCCAACCACGTTATCATGTCAAAATATAAAGTGTAACTTATATAGATTAACTTACAGATGATTCGATCTTCGTTTCATCGGTTACAACTGGCATATTTTTAAATAATACTGCCTTTGTTTGATCAAAACGGCCCTCCCATTTGGATATAACAATAGCGGCTAACGAATGTCCAATAATATTTACTATCCCACGTGCCATATCCATAATACGGTCGATTCCGATAACTAAAGCTAAACCTTCTACCGGTAAGCCAACAGCAGCAAGTGTGGCAGATAAAACAGCGAATGATGCTCCAGGTACCGCCGCAATCCCCTTTGATGTTAACATCAATACGATTAAAATCGTAAATTGTTCCATGAGCGTTAGCTCGATGCCATATAACTGCGCAATAAATGGTACAACCATTGCCTGATACAAAGCTGATCCATCTAGGTTAAATGTATATCCGGTTGGTATCACAAATGAAACTACCGAACGGTCACATCCGAATCGAGTCATTTTCTCCATAAGTTGAGGCATCACTGTTTCTGTACTATCCGTTACGTAACCGATAACTAGTTCCTCTTTTAAGTTACGAATTAGTGTCCATAGATTTACTTTTGCAAGCCACGCAATAAAGCCGAATACGACTACAATAAAGAAGATAATTGTAAGGTGATTAATGATCACCAATTTTCCCAATGGAATGAGAGAGGTAAATCCATATGTTGCAATCGTATTAGCCATCAAAGCAAAAACACCGAATGGTGCAAATCTCATCACAAGATGAACGAAAGCAAACATCGTTTCAGAAACACCATGGAAGAACTGAACTACTACTTTGCCTTTTTCTCCTATAGAAGCTAACGCAATACCAAACATAACAGCAAAAAATATGACAGGAAGAATCTTTCCTTCGGCTAATGATTTAAAAAGATTAGGTGAAAAAATACCGACTAAAACGTCAATAGGCTTGGTATGCTCTGCTGTTTCTGTATATTTGTGAATATCACCTGCTTCCAATTGATTAATATTGACACCCACACCCGGCTGAGTCAAATTGGTAACAAGCAAGCCTACAATAAGAGCTATAGTCGTTATGATTTCAAAATAAACGAGTGTCTTAAACCCGAGTTTACCTACTTTCTTTAAATTGCCCATGCTGGCAATACTGGAAATAATCACTGAAAAAACAAGCGGGATAATGACAATCTTTATCATGTTAATAAAAATATCACCAAGAGGCTTTACTGCTTGACCATATTGTTTAGATAAAAATCCAAACAATAGTCCTAGTACCATACCGGCGACAATTTGCCATACCAACCCTTTACGCATAGCTTACCCCCTTAAAAGTTAAAAATATTTCGGTATTTACTTTTGAGTTTCAACCTTCTCCTATGTGCTAACGAAGGCCCAAAAAATTTGGATTACTTTGATCTTTCATGGACAATGCCAGTTTCCGGCACCATTCATAATCATCACCCTCTCAGAAAGCGTTTCCACAAGAAAGTTCGTGTACCCTGCCATCAGTTCTTTTCACACCCCCTTTTTCATTTCAATTATTAAAACGGTATTTCTATATAAATGTAAAATTAACTATAGATTGGTACCTTATAACACTTGACTGTCACTACACTTAAACTCTACACAACTGTGATAACTAAAAGATTTTAGAATGCCCCTAATCCGTTTCATTAATCGAAATACATTTTCATATATAGTAGGATTATACTCAATTATATTTTTAAAATCAATACAATTTTCTCAATCGTCTAAACAATCTTGCGTAGTTTAATCTAACTCAATTATTTTGGACTACATTACAGCCACTTTTTTGTTTTAGATCAAGGGTGTTGATTATCCAGTATGATCCAGA
>NZ_KE952751.1:42150-58278 GCF_000466385.1 Aneurinibacillus aneurinilyticus ATCC 12856 | reverse complement strand
GAAAAGAGTGACGCGTACGGCGTGCGTCCCCTTTATTTTTCTGTGTGGAGCGTATGGCGCCAGGGACGAAATCGACCGGCAACTGTCTCCCGCCCCGTAATACCCAGATGTTTTGCCGGTCCGGCCCTGGCGCCACAAAGCGGCCGTGTCTCTTCCTCGTGAGAAAGACGAGGGAACACGCCGACGCGTGCACCTTCTTTCTTCCACCTTATGGATAATCAACAGGTGTGGTAATTTATACACATAGAAAGGTGTGACACAATGGATTTAGGTTTGCAAGATAAAATCGTTCTTGTAACAGGAGGCTCTAAAGGAATCGGCCGCGCAATTGCCAAGTCATTTCGCGATGAGGGTGCAAACGTTGTTATTACTGCCAGAGGTAAAGAAGAGCTGGACGAAACAGCACATCAACTCGGCGCATTCGCCATTGCGGCGGATCTGACCAGACCAGAAGAACGTGCAGACGTGATACGTCAGGTTGTGGAGAAATTCGGGACCATTGACATACTCGTAAATAACGTGGGTGGCAGCAATGGAGGAGCTATTGTTGACACAGATGTACGCCTATTCGAAATTGCGATGGATGTGAATTTATATCCGGCAATTGATCTGAGCAAGCAGGTCGTATCACTCATGAAAAATAAAGGCACGGGCAGCATTATAAATATTAGCTCCATTTACGGCCGGGAAGCTGGAGGAAAGCCGACCTACAATGCGGCAAAAGCAGCTCTCATCAGCTTTACGAAAGCATTGGCAAACGAGGTGATTCCTTTCGGTATTCGGGTCAACGGTATTGCCCCCGGTGCAATTCTCCATTCGACCGGTAATTGGCAAAAACGGATGGAAAAGAATCCCGATAAAATCAAGCAATTCGTGGAAAGCGAAATCCCTGCCGGGCGTTTCGGAACAGTGGAAGAGATAGCACATGTCGTAGTATTCCTTGCATCTGAAAAAGCATCCTGGGTTGTCGGCGCCACACTCAATGTGGACGGCGGTCAATCGCGAAGCAATTTCTAGGAAAATAAACATTTATGTAGTGTCATGCACAAAAAACGGCCCTTTCTCTTATATAAAAGAAAGGACCGTTTTTATCAATTATTACTTTAAAATGCGAATAACGTCGCCTTCTTTTAATGTATACGTTCCTTGTGGATATACGACTTCGCCGCTTCCTTGGTAAATTCCTTGCAGCCAACCATGCTCTGGATGCATAATTTTAATCGCTTTTCCTACAGTTAAGGAGACGACTTCATTGTTTTCCAGGTATAATTTCCCGCTGCCGTCTATTACTCGATAATTTCCTTGAATGCTATCCATACGCATACCCCTCTCCGTGAATTGAATTGTTTATTTGAATGAAGTATATCGGGAAAAATGTTGTCAAATCGCATACTAACATCCTGTCAGCATAACTCAAGGGAGGTAATAAACTGGAAATTTATGTTCTTAACATGTAAATTATATCGCATGAACACTAAAAAAACAAACTATAATACGTTCTCACTTTCTTATGCACAGCTCTGTTCCTGAACCTTCTGAAAGCGCCTTTGTACCTTGAAAAGACGCATTGCAAGCCCAATTGCCCCAAATAACAACCCTGTAATCAATCCAACCCAATAACCAAACGCGCCCAGCTCCGTGTAATTGGCTAATGCATAGCCTACAGGTAATCCAATGACCCAATAGGAGACAAATGCGATAACAAACACAATATTGACATCCTTATACCCGCGTAATGTGCCTTGAATCGGAGCTGCAACCGCATCCGACAATTGGAAAAATACAGCATATATTAAAAATTGCTTCGTAAGGGCAAGCACCTCAATATCCGTCGTATACAACTTTGCTACCTGTTCGTTGAAAACAAACAACAAAATTGCGCAAACAAGCGACATACATATAGCCATGCTGATACCTAAATAGCTGTACTGTCTCGCATCCTTAAAGCGCTGTGCCCCCACTTCAAATCCTATCGCGATAGTAAGCGCCATAGCGATGCTCATCGGAATCATATACAGTAAAGAGGCAAAATTTATCGCCGCCTGATGAGCTGCAATCGTCACCGTACTAAAACCACTCATTAGAAGCGTGACCGCTGCAAAAATGCTAGTCTCAAAGAAAATGGAAAACCCGATTGGTACACCTATGGTAAGCTGCTCTTTCCATTTTGCAAACGAAACCGGATAAAAGCGTTGAAACACTTTATATCCGGCAAACGGCTGAATACGTTGAATGACATATATACTGAACAACGCAATGCACCAGTACGTTACAGCAGTCGCATATCCTGCACCGACTCCACCTAATTGCGGGAATCCGAACTTGCCAAAAATAAGCACATAATTTAACGCTACATTAATCGGCAGCGATGTGAGCGTAATAATCATCGTTATACGCGTATAGCCAAGCGCATCAATGAAACAACGTAGCACTATCGATACGAACAGTGGTATGATGCCATAACTAATAGCAATAAGGAAATCATGGGCAATGCTACGTACAAGCGGTTCTAATTCCATCCGGTCAAGTATTGGCGAAAGTGCAAACGAGCCACCGACAATGACCAGTATTGCCAAAACCAATCCAAGGTACACACCCTGTAATACCGTGAACGGCATTTGCTGCGTTTTCCTCGCGCCTGCGAGCTGCGCAATAATGGGAGTCACAGCCAGCATAATCCCGCTAAGGCCCGTATATACCGGCATCCAAAGACTGGAGCCGATAGCTACACCAGCCAGATCATTCGGGCTTGCGTGTCCAGACATGATCGTATCGAAAAAGTTCATCGCGTACATTGCGAGCTGGGTGACGAGCACCGGCAGCAAAATGATCAGTAGCTGGCGTATTTTCTCCCGAAAAGAATGTGTTTGCTTCATAATTTTTCCTCTTCGCTTCAGTTTTTCAATCGATGTTAACAAACAATGATGTTCATTATATCATGCAAAACCTGTAAAATCTGTAAATTTACCGATTTCATTTATTACAAAAAAACGAGTGAAAAACTTCTTTCGCACATGCATGATTATATGCTTTCATATCGTTGTGTAGACAGTTGCGCTTCTTTTGATAAGCGTATTTGCACCAGGGCAAGTACGAGAAGGGCCCCTAGGCAGACAACGGCAAGAATTAAGTATGCATTGCTGTAAGAATCGAACGCTGTTCCATTCAATAAATTCCAATGACCTGTATGCATCTCTAAAAAGCGGCTCACAAGAGCAGGACCGAATGCACCTCCCATAAATGTCGTCAAATTGTATAAACCCATACCGACCCCGATTTCTTTCCGTTCAAGAGGACGCGATACAAAACTTGCGAGTGCAGACTGAATGCTGGCGAATCCAAGATATATAACTATCAGCATACATGCAATTCCGACTGGTGACACTCCAATAAACGTCGAAAGTGCAACAAAACCGAAAACCATACTAAGAGAGGCCCATTTAATAATCATTGCACTACCGTATTTATCGCTCAAGCGTCCGATACGGGAGCCAAGCAGAGCGGCCATCATCGAACCTGGAAACAATACAAGGCCAATAACACCGGCTTTAAGTCCGTTCACCTCTTCCAACAGCAGTGGCAAAATGAAAAAAGATGACATCATCGCAAAGAAAATCATCATGCCTAGTAGAAGCAGTAGCCGATACGGACCATTGGCAAGCAGACTCACCTGGATAAATGGA
Organism: Aneurinibacillus aneurinilyticus ATCC 12856; assembly: GCF_000466385.1. Lineage (GTDB taxonomy): Bacteria > Bacillota > Bacilli > Aneurinibacillales > Aneurinibacillaceae > Aneurinibacillus > Aneurinibacillus aneurinilyticus. The sequence goes on along the minus strand of NZ_KE952751.1, from coordinate 54,595 downwards.
GCCTGAGTACGCCGGATATGCATTCCGAACAATGCGAAAAACACAACGGCCAGCCCGGCAATCATCACATTGACATTAATACCAAGGAGAAGAGATGCAATCCCGGCACCGAATAAAAGGGCGCCAATCGTATCGAATGATCCTTTTGTCATCTGTTCTACCGGCAAAGTACGATAGAGTACAGGAAGCGCTAAAAGACTCATTACAGAAAACAAAAACAGAACGCTCCAACCGAACCATTGCGTAATCACCCCCCCTAACATCGGGCCAACCCCGGTACCGAACGCTACTGTTGATGCGATATAACCCAGCACATACCCGCGACGCTCTGCCGGGAAATACTTAGTAGCTACAATCATGCCAAGGGCTGGTATTGCTGCTGCCCCGCTTGCCTGAACAATACGTGCCATAATGACAAGCCAATATGAGGATGCGAAAAAGCCAATTATGGAGCCTAGCGAAAAAATCGCAAGACCAATGGCGACAAGTCTTCGCACAGGAAATAAATCTGCTAATTTGCCATATGTAATCGCTCCGATGGCAAACACCATACCATATCCTACTACTACCCAGCTAACCTGCGAAGGCAGCAGCCCAAAATCTTGCGCAATTTCCGGAAGAGCTACATTGAACATTGTGCCGTTCATTACTGAAAATAACACTGTATAGCATAATGCCAGAAGCAACCGCTTTTGTTTTTTATCCAACCTATCTCCTCCTCTTTAAGATGCAGCACGAAAAAAAGAGCATACAAACATGCTCTTTCCTTCGTTTGCTAACTAATTATAACCATTACAATCAAATGACTCAACACTTATTTTTTACTCACCTTTTACTGGTACGACGAATCGATAACGTACGCTTTGTTGCTGTAATTCGCTGTTCTATATTAGCAATACTTTCATTAAGTGATTTAAGAAATTTTATATCTTCTGCATCCGGCTTAATCTGCAATTCTTCCCGTAACTGAAGCAATTCAAAGCGCTGTTCTAGCAATCGTCTATATTTCTTGATTTCCATTTCAAGTGTCTTTTGCTTTTGCAATATCTTTGTAAGATTTGTCATAAGCCCGACTTCCTTTTGCGCACTATAATTTCTCGGATTCATCTCCAGAAAACATATTACCCAAATATTTTATGATTAAATCTTTATATCATCACCCCCATTTGGTTAACCAATTTTCAAAATATGCGACTGCCTGCACATATATTCAAAATAAATGGGCTTCCTTTCTTTCACAGTGTTATTGTGTTATACTTAATTTATGAAAAATTCGCGCGCTTTAATTATAACAGCTATTCTCTCTATAACACTTTAAGAACACAACCCACTTTCCACACGAAGGAGAAGACATTATGCAAATCAAGGTGAACCGTCAGCTCCCGGTGCCACTCGCCCGGCAAATTTATCAGGCAGTTGTGGATCGCATTCAATCAAACCTACTGGAGGAAGGCATGAAGCTTCCTTCCGTACGTATCCTATCAAAGCAAATCGGTGTTAGTTTGATGACCGTCGTTCAGGCCTATAATGAGCTTGAGCAAGATGGATTTATTGAGCGGATTCAAGGTAAAGGAACGTTTGTACAGAAGAACAAGCAAGGTGTAACAACAGATAGGCAGGAGTCGCCGTATGACTGGCAACTCTCGGTTCCTGATTATCTTCCCCGTGCGCAATTCTCGCGCTACTATCAATTATCTGCTCGGTTTGAGTTTTTTTCGTCGACAATTGACCCAGGTCTTCTGCCGAATCGGTATTTGGAGAAAGAAATTCAACGCATACTCTCCCAGGAACCACGCATTCTGTCCACATATGGGGATGTGCAGGGAGACCCCGTGCTGCGCACCGAACTCGCAGGTTATCTCCGGGAAAGTAAAATCAGAACAACACCCGATGAAATTCTTGTTACAAACGGTACACAGCAAGGTATCGATCTGGTGGCCCGAACATTCGTCGGACCCGGAGACATCGTGTTTACCGAAGCTCCAACCTACCCGGCAGCCATCGACGTATTCCGCTGGCGAGGTGCTACGATCCTCCCGGTTCCGGTTGATGAACACGGTATGCGTGTCGATATGCTGGCAGCGCTATGCGAAAAATATAAGCCGAAACTCATCTATACAATGCCTACATTTCAAAATCCGACAGGCACTGTAATGAGCGCACAGCGGCGGCGCCAGCTGCTTGATATTGCATATGAAATGCAGTGCCTTGTTCTCGAAGATGATCCGTGGAGTGAGATTCACTTCGGTAAACAACCGCCCCCATCGTTAAAAAGTATGGACTCGTTCGGTCATGTTATTTATTTGAAAGGCCTTAGCAAAATTCTCGCTCCAGGCTGTCGTGTAGGTGTACTGGCTGCTTCCGGAACCGTCTTCCACCGGTTAGTTGCCGCCAAAGGAAATACCGACCTTGGCAGTCCAATGTTAACACAGAAAGCGGTTCTTCCCCTGCTTCATTCGGATCGAATGCGTAATCACGTTAAAAAATTGCGCATCGCTCTACAGCTTCGCCGCGACCTGATGATCAATCTTCTATCGGTTCATATGCCAAAAGACGTAAACTGGCTAACACCGCAGGGCGGGGTCAATTTGTGGCTTGCACTACCCGCGCAAATCGACACGGAAGACTTCCTTGGCTATGCCAGAAATCATCAGATTACGTTTCTTCCGGGTGCTGCATGCTACCCGATTGAATCAAAGCATCATTTTTTAAGACTGAGCTTCTCGTATTTGAACGAAAAGGAGATTGAGGAAGGGATTACAGAACTCGGCAAGGCGACCAAATCATTTATTGAAGCGACCGCAGCCTACCGAAAAGCTCCAATTGTATAAACTCGCGGGCGTTTCCACTCGTCCTTTTTCCACAAAGAAAGGAGAACAGCATGTGCGCTGTTCTCCTCTCCTTATTATATGCTATACCGTGCCAACTGCTACCTGTGAACGATATTCTTTTACCATTTGCAGAAAATAGGCATGCATTCGGCTATCATCTGTCAATTCAGGATGAAAGGAGGCGCACAGCAGATGGCCTTGACGCGCTGCTACAATCTCATCTTTATAGCGTGCAAGAATATTTACGTTATCCCCTACTTCCCGAATAAGCGGCGCCCGAATAAACACCGCGCGGAAGTCTTCGGCTACACCTGGGATTGGCAAATCAATCTCAAAACTCTCCCGCTGACGACCGAATGCGTTACGAGCTACCTTCATATTCATTAAGCCGAGATGTGTCCAGTCTTGGCCCTCGATTTCACCTGCTAAAATAATCAAGCCAGCACATGTACCGAACAGCGGCTTTTTCTGCGCGGAAAATTCCTGTAACGCCACATCGAAGCCGTATTTTTTCATCAGCTTCCCGATGGCAGTACTCTCACCACCAGGAAGAACAAGACCATCGAGTTCATCCAGCTGCTCGACCCTCTTCACTGTAACCGCTTCTGCGCCAGCTTGCTGAAGTAGCTGTATATGTTCTGCTACGGCACCTTGCAATGCCAGTACCCCGATTTTCATCAATTACCAGCCCCGTACAGCCATACGCTCATTTTCGAGCAGAGATGTAACATCGATGCCTTTCATCGCATTGCCAAGATTTTTGGACAGATTGCCGATTAGCGCATAATCTTCATAATGTGTTGTTGCTTCTACAATCGCGCGAGCAAAGCGTTCTGGATTGTCGGATTTGAAAATACCTGAGCCTACGAATACGCCATCTGAACCAAGGTGCATCATAAGCGCCGCATCTGCTGGAGTTGCTACGCCACCTGCCGCAAAATTAACAACTGGAAGTTTTCCTGTCTCATGCACTTGCTTTAGCAGTTCATATGGAGCACCAATTGCTTTAGCCTCCGCCATCAGCTCATCTGTAGACATGCTAGCAATTTTGCGGATTTGGCTTTGCATCATACGCTGGTGACGAACCGCTTCTACGATGTTTCCTGTACCTGGTTCCCCTTTTGTCCGAATCATGGACGCACCTTCACCGATACGGCGAAGCGCTTCACCAAGGTCCCGTGCACCACATACAAACGGTACTGTAAAGTCGCCTTTATTAATATGGAATACTTCATCCGCCGGTGTCAGTACTTCGGATTCATCAATATAGTCTACACCAAGAGCCTCCAGTACTTTCGCTTCTACAAAGTGACCAATACGCGCTTTCGCCATAACCGGAATAGATACTGCCGCCATTACTTCTTCCACAATTGTCGGGTCAGCCATACGGGCTACACCGCCCGCAGCACGAATGTCGGCTGGTACGCGTTCGAGAGCCATAACAGCTACCGCGCCCGCTGCTTCCGCAATGCGTGCCTGTTCCGCATTTACGACGTCCATAATGACGCCACCTTTTTGCATTTCTGCCATTCCACGTTTTACGCGCTCAGTTCCTTGTTGTGCCATATTATAATCCTCCTGCCTTTTCCTCAATTTGTCTTTTTGCATAAGTGATATAACACTTCTTTAACACTAAAAGGTTAAGTGTTATACATTCGTTCGTTACATTGTTGATTTTAGCGTATAAGTGTATATAACAGTCAATCAAAAAATATAACACTTAACTTGAAAAATTAATGCAAAACCGAAAAGTCGCAAAACATAAACTTATCTAATCCCCGTTTTGTCGTGTAAATCCGGGTAGTATAATAGATGAGAAAACTTTGCCAAGTATGACAAGCATAATTACTTCTCACAAAAATAGGAGTGCGATAAATATGGAGAAAAAAGCGGTAAAAGATTCGCGTGTGGTTAAAACAAGTATAGTGCTACCGCCAGATACGAATCAACATGGTACAATGTTCGGAGGAAAGCTTATGGCCTATATTGATGACGTAGCTGCGCTGTCTGCGACCCGCCATGCTCGCGTACCGGTCGTAACAGCGTCTACCGACTCAGTGGACTTTCTTTATCCGATCAATCCGAGTGATTCCGTCTGCGTCGAATCATTCGTTATCTCAACAGGAACAAGCTCGATGGAAGTATTTGTTAAAGTTATTTCGGAAGATTTGTATACTGGTGAACGCAGAATTGCCGCCACAGCATTTCTGACTTTTGTAGCGCTTGATGCAAACAAAAAACCAGTCCCGGTTCCTGGTATCCTTCCGGAAACGGAAGAAGAGAAGAAGCTGCATGAACGTGCGGCACAACGCTCACAAATGAGGAAAATGCGCCGGGAGGAAAGCCGACGACTGGCAGAATTCTTGACTACCAAAAAACCATGGGAGTAGGGGCAATCCCCGACATTCACAAATAGTAAAACCCGCGCGTTATTTTCTACATGCGGGTTTTTATTATGCCTATTTCTTCTGAAACCAGCCACTTGGCTGTACGTTAAGATTTATATTAATCTGCTTCGTCTCCAAATATTCTTCGAAACCATACGTACCCAGCTCCCGTCCAATGCCGCTCTGCTTATAACCGCCCCATGGAGCTTCATTAAACGTTGGATGATAAGTATTAATCCAGGTAATGCCCGCCCGAAGCTTGCGAATAACGCGCTGAGCTTTCGCACCATCTGAAGTGAACACAGCCCCAGCCAGTCCATATTTTGTACCGTTCGCCAGCCGAATCGCTTCTTCTTCCGTTTCAAATGTCTGGATGACGAGTACAGGACCGAAGATTTCTTCCTGCACAATACGCATGTATGGCTTCGTATCGGTAAAAATGGTTGGTACGATGAAAAAACCGCGCTCAAGTCCACCATCCGTCAAACGATAACCGCCGCACAGCAAAGAAGCACCTTCTTCCTTGCCGATTTCAATATAACGGAGCACACGGTTCATCTGTTCTTCTGAGATGAGCGGCCCCATTTCTGTACTTTCATCCATACCCGGGCCAACAGTAATTTGCTGTGCTCGCTCCACCAATTCAGCGACAAATCGATTATAGATCGTCTTTTCGAGCAACAAACGTGAACCAGCCGAGCACACTTGGCCCTGATTAGAAAAAATACCGAATAGCGCATAATCGACCGCCGTTTCAAAATCCGCATCCGCAAACACAATATTCGGGGATTTTCCGCCTAACTCCAATCCGACTTTTTTCACGGTATCTGCTGCGGCTTTCATAATAGCAATCCCGGTACTTGTTCCTCCTGTAAATGCCACTTTATCCACCAACGGATGCCGCGCCATTACCACCCCAACTGTCTCTCCTGCTCCCAAGACTAAATTGGCAACGCCAGCCGGCAATCCCGCTTCGTCCAATAACTCGAACAGACGAATGAGTGATAATGGGGTTTGTTCTGCTGGCTTGATGACAATCGTACAACCGGCAGCCAGAGCCGGGGCAATTTTTTGTGCAGCCATCACAAGCGGATAGTTCCATGGAATAATCTGGCTGACTACGCCAATCGGCTCACGGACAACCATAGCCTGGATATCATCCGGTACGTCGTATGTTTGACCTTTCGGCTTCGTAACAAGTCCAGCGAAATAACGGAATTGATTCGCTGCATCCTCCGCATCATACCGGGACTCACGTAAAGGCTTTCCGTTATTTAACGTATCAAGCACCGCAAACTGTTCTGCGTTCTCTTCAAGCAATGCTGCTATTCGATACAGCAGTTCGGCCCGCTCACGCGCATGTTGCTCTGGCCATCCATCTTCATCAAATGCGCGGCGTGCGGCACGGATGGCCATCTCCACCTCTTCCGCTCCCGCTTCTGCGACCGTGCCAATACACTCTCCTGTGGCCGGGTTCAGTACATCTCTGGTTTTGTTCGACAAACTGTCCATCCATTTTCCATCAATGTACATCTTGTTCAACCGCGTTGTTTGTGCTGCTTCAACTGCCTCACTCACTCGTTTTGTACTCATACGTCTCCCCCTTCTATTAGCACAATCCAAAGGAAAGCTTTTAAAAACCCCGTCCCGGACAAGCCGTTTCGGGGTTTTTCTGTTCCACTATTTGTTTAGCAAACTGACCTTCTCCTTAGCCAATACACCAAGATTACGTTCAATTGCATTCAATACTGTATCAATTTGCTCATACGAGATAACTGCAGGTGGCTCAATACGGATAACGGTCGCATTATTAAGCGTGCCACCAACCAGAATTTTCTCACCGAACAATTGCTTAGCCAATTTATAGCCAATCTCGTTAGTGGAGAATTCCATACCGATAAGAAGGCCTACACCACGCACCTCTTTCAGCATATCCGGAAATTGGTTTTGAATTTCACGAAGATGTTTTAAGATATAATCCCCTTTCTCGGCAGCCTGACGTGGAATTTCTTCTTCAATAATCGTTTTAATACCGGCGATAGCGGCAGAGCAGCAGAGCGGGTTTCCACCGAACGTAGAGGAACCGAGCAGGAATGGGTTCTCCTCCATTTTACCCCAGTGCTTACGCTTAGCTACCATAGCGGCGATCGGCATAACACCACCGCCGAATGCTTTTCCAAGTGTCATAATATCCGGTACAACACCAAAATGATCCATGCCGAACATTTTCCCGGTCCGTCCCATACCAGTCTGTACCTCGTCGACAATGAGCAGACACTCATATTTATCACAAATCTCGCGCAGACGAGGGAAATAGTCTGCTGGCGGTACATTGACCCCGCCTTCACCCTGAATCGGCTCTACAATAACACCGGCTACTGTTTCACCCACGCTAATTAAGTTATGAATAGCCGCTTCGACCGCATCTGCATCTCCATACTTTACATGCTGAAATCCCGGCACAAGTGGATGGTATGGCTCACGGAATGCTGCTTTACCGGACGCTGACAACGATCCGAATGTCTTGCCATGGAATCCTTTTTCTGTCGATATGAACCATTTCTTTCCTGTAGACAATCGGGCCAGCTTTAGCGCCATTTCATTTGCTTCGGTACCGCAGTTCACCAGGTATGTGTGCTGCAAATCTCCCGGTGTAATATAGGCAACCAGCTTGGACAAGTATCCACGCAGCGGATCGACTAGCTCCTGGCTGTGTAATGCATAGCGGTCAATTTGTGATTTTACCGCATTCACGACTTTTGGATGACGATGTCCGAGCAAATAAACGCCATAACCACCGAGACAATCAATATATTCATCGCCTTTCGTATCGCGGAATACTGCACCTTCGCCCTCCCATTCTACTACCGAGAAATCGGTGGAAACAGATTTGCGATGCTTCAGAACAGCTTCCGTTACGAAGTTCGTAAAATTATAGATAGAATCATCAACAATTTTGCGTTGTTCCTCTGGCTGTAGATTTTTCTTTTCAATAAAACTAAGAATTTCCTCTGCCGCTTGTAAGACCTCTTCATTCGTTTTTCTCATTCTACCACCCTTTTTTACAAATTTTTTGACTTAACTGATATTAAAGCAATCTTCATGCCAAAAGAAAAAACCGGGAAGTCCCGGTTTTTTGCTAAACTATTACGTGTGTACCTACCTTGATTTCTTATATTTGAGAAATACTACTTTATTTTTTACAAATGATAATTGTATTCGCTTTCTTTATGGGTTACTCCACGCAAATTTCTCAAAAATCAGGACGTTTTCTCATTTTTAAGAAATACTGTTTCTTCCAATTTTCGATATAACGTGGCAAGGCTAATATCTAATTCTTCCGCAATTCTTCGTTTGGCTTGTACGGAGGTTCCATATTGTTTCAACATTCCTTCAAGTACGGTTTTCTCAAATTGGGAAATACGCTCTTTCAATGAAATCGGGCTATGCTCGGTGGTTGCCGCACGCAGAACACGCTGAGGTACGCTTTCTTTACCGATAACCGGCTGCGTTTCCATATTAACGGCATATTCAACGGCATTTTCTAATTCACGAATATTCCCCGGCCAGGGATAATGCTGGAATAATTCCTGCGCCTCAGGTGAATAGCCGACAATATTCCGTCCGAGCAAATTAGCATGTTTATGCAAAAAATACTGCATCAATACGGGAATATCTTCTCTTCGTTCGCGGAGCGGGGGGATATAGAGAGGAATCACATTCAAGCGAAAATACAAATCAGAACGAAATTCTCCATCCTCTACCATTTGTTCCAGATTGCGGTTCGTAGCGGCAATCACTCGAATATCGATCGGAGTGGATTTCTCGCTTCCTATCCTCTGTACTTGTTTATACTGAAGCACGTGTAGTAGCTTGACCTGTAGATGAAGCGGAATATCCCCGATCTCATCAAGAAAAATAGTGCCGCCGTTGGCTAATTCAAACTTACCTGCTTTGCCTTCGCGATTGGCTCCGGTAAAGGCGCCCCTCGTATAACCGAATAGTTCGCTCTCAAGCAACGTCTCAGGTATCGCTCCACAGTTAACGGTAATAAACGGACCTTCATTACGTGGACTATGCGAATGAATCGCCATTGCAAACAAGCCTTTTCCTGTGCCGCTTTCCCCTGTTATAAGTATACTCGAATGGCTCTGCGCGACCTGTGCTGCCTGTCGTTTGATTGCTTGGATTACATCACTTTTCCCTTTAATTCCTGCAAAAGAGGAAGCAGTATCGCCGCCTGCCAATGAATATGCAAGGCGACGGGCGTCGGACATCCGCCGAAACGAGGCTACGACAGACATTAAGCTGCCGTTCAATGTAACAGGAGTAGCATTCACAATAAAATGCATATGTGAAGAAGAAGACGAATACATCTCTTCCTTTTCCTGATACCCTTGTCCCGTCGTTAATACATCGAGCATCGGAGAGCCTGGCCATACAGAGTCCAGCGGTTGACCAATCAGTTGCTTTTTGTCACGGTTAATCAAGCGCTCGGCTGTACGGTTGCAATGGGTGATACGCCCGGCAGGATTGATGGATAGAATACCTTCATGTACTGATTCAATAAGCGTTTCCAAGTTTTGCGTTGCAAGCTCAAGCTGCTGAATAGCCTGCACCTCAGAGATTTTACTTTCAATAAGCTCCGCCATTCGAAACAAAAAGGTAAGCATATTTTCTTGATTGGACATCAGCTGGTGGCGTTGTTCCGAGGTAAATGCGATTAATCCGATGACACCAATAGCCTGTCCCTGCTGGCGGATCGGGCAACAGATTTCTGCGAATTCTTCTGTATTGCCATTTTGTACGGAAGGGTCGTATTTTGGATCCTGCCGTGCATTCTCCACCACATACCAGCGGTTATGCATGAGGACGCGCCCGTATAAATAGCCTTCCTCCCGTATGCCCCCTTCTTCTTTTTGATTAATTTTCTCGCGGTATTTACCTGTCCCGGCTATGACCGTCATTTCTTCATCTACAATTTCCGTCTCTACTTTTAACGCTGCAGAAATCGCGTCGGCAACCAGTTGTACCATTGGTTGAATGCCCAATAATCGAGTCAAGCTACCTCTCCTTTAAATGAATTTTCAGTATATTACTGTCTATTTTACCATCTTCACTTTATCATTCAAATATTTCTATAAAAAAAGAGTAAAGAACCTCCCGGCTCTTTACTCTTTTTTTATGCGTTTGCTGATTTTTGATCCGTTCCTCCCTCTTCACTTTCTAGCAAATCAGCCTCCTCTCGTATTTCAGCCGGTTTTACTTTAAACATACGAGTAAGATAAACCAGATAGATGAAGCCTATAGTAACCCAAACCAGACCCAGCATAAAAGAATTGGCTTCAAGGTGATACCATAGGACAGCAACAAAGGCAGCACCAATTAATGGGATGGCTATATGGGACATAAAATCTTTTAAGGTATGGTACTCTTTCTTCCGTACGGCATAATGGACAATAACTGACAGATTTACAAATGTGAAAGCAATAAGTGCACCGAAATTAATGAATGAAGCGGCGGTTTCGAGCGAGAAAAATATGGCTGCAAGGGAAACAATCCCGGTAATAATAACGTTGAACACCGGCGTTCTCCAACGAGGATGCACATATCCAAACAACTTATTCGGCAAGACGCTGTCGCGTCCCATAACATACAGGAGCCGGGAGACGCTGGCATGCGATGCTAAGCCGGAAGCCAATGCACCGACGAATGAAGCTCCCAGGAATATGAGCTGAAATAGCTTCCCACCGGCAAATAAGGAAATCTCAGGTGCTGTGGCATCCGGATTATTGAAAACCGACACATCTGGAAAAATCAACTGCGTAAAATAAGAAGTAAAGACAAAAAGCCCTCCACCGACTAATGCAGTAAAAAAAATAGCAAGCGGAATCGTTCGCATTGGGTTATCCGTCTCTTCAGAATACGTTGTAACGGCATCAAACCCTAAAAAAGAAAAGCATAATACTGTAGCACCGGCTATTAACGGTGATATACTCATATCTGAAGCGTAGAACGGATGCACCCATGCAGAGCCTTCTACCGGAGGTTTATCATTTAGTACCCACACAGCAAGGACCACAAAAGCAGCCATGACGATGAATTGATAGATAACAAAAATCGTATTAAGATCAGCAGCTGATTTTACACTTTTGACATTTACCCAGGTAACGAATAAAACGAACAACACAACCCAAATCCAAGGAGGAACAGCTGGAAAAATAGCCGTTAAATAAATTTGGATTAATAAAATATTAACCATAGGAAGGAAAATATAATCCAGGAGTGAGGCCCAGCCAACAAGAAAGCCGAGATGAGGACTGATGGTTTTTTGTGTGTACGTATAAGCGGAACCAGCACTCGGATATGCACGCACCATTTTTCCATAACTAAAGGCTGTAAAAAGCATGGCAGCGAGTGCAATCACATATGCAAGCGGTACATGACCATTTGTTTCACCAGATGCAATACCAAACGTATCGAATACAACCATCGGTGTCATGTAGCCAAGCCCTAGCATAACAACATGCCACGGTTTTAATGACCGTTTTAATGTAGGTTTATTCATGTATTCCTCCTCCTTCTTCCTTCAAAATACAAGGAAATTTGTTCTATGGAGGAAAAGAAAGCAAGATGGATGCCAATATTTAAAATAATCAGACTATAAATTCTATTTAATACACTTTTCACAACTGCTTAGCTATAAGCTCTAATTATATTAAGTTACACTTGATATTTTGACATAATAACGTGGTTGGAAGTAGGAAATTCGGAAAAAAGAAGAGGGGATGCGCCCTGCGCTCCGGCAGAAGAAAGGTCAGTGCGCCTTTTTCTAATCTCTGATTTTCTCTGTCTTTTCTTACCTCCTACCACAAAAGTTTGTCGATTTATCAAACCAGATGTATATAGGTTTTATAACTAAGCAGTTGGCCTGGAATAGAACTTGATAGGGAGTAAAGAAAACAACAACACGTTCCTTGCTCAAGAACCTTATATTTGTTAAAAATATAAATTACATCCTGTTTTAATGGAATAAAAATTTATCCTGTTTCGTAAAAACGAGAAACATCTTTCAAAAATAAGAAAAAGGACTATAGCAAGAAAAAACTGCATATATACTGTTTATTTTATTATTTTCGACAGACCGATTTCCTAGAAGTGAGAATAGCATCGACACTTCATTAATTTTATCAATATCACACCTGTTGATTATCCATAAGGTGGAAG